>NZ_JACJEZ010000035.1:0-52080 GCF_014164365.1 Pseudoalteromonas sp. SG43-6 | reverse complement strand
TATCTTTCTTCTTGTGTCAGCTGTTTATATTTCATTAAAGCAATTTCCTTTGGCGAGAAAATGGCCGAATTATAACAGCTGGCCATCTAATCTGAGAAATTGCACTTATTATCCGAATTTAGGTTTATATTCGTATAATGATTTAAATAAAATGGAGTGCCAGTACATGAAACTATTAATTTTTTTAGGTTCAGTTCGAAAAAGCTCGCCACCTAAGCCGGCACGTCTCGGTGAAAGAGTTGCCAAGGCATGCCAACGCTGTTTGCTTGAGCAATACAGTGATCACGATATTGAACTGATAGATCCGCTAGACTATGAGCTGGACCCTATATTCAAACCGCACTTTGCTTATTCACAAGCCGAGGTGCCTAAAAAACTCGATGACCTAGCGGAAAAAATTAAAGCCAGTGATGGTTTTATTATGGTCAGCCCTGAGTACAATCATTCAATGAGTCCAGCATTGGCTAATCTATTAAACCATTTTGGTAGCTCTTTATTTGCTTACAAACCCAGCGTTATTGTTACGTATTCTGCGGGGCAGTGGGGTGGCGTTCGTGCCGCTGTTGGGATGCGCAGTTTTTTAAGTGAACTTGGGTGTTTGCCGGTGTCGGCTATGATCCATGTGCCAAAAGCACAGGATGTATTTATTGAAAGTGGTGAAACAAACAATGAGGCAGAGCAAGCATCATGGCGCGAATATTTTTCGCGGTCGTTTAATCAGTTACTGTGGTGGGCTGAGGCAGCAAGTAAGCAACGTGAGGAGCTTGACCCTAAGCAATTAATTAAAGACTTTAAACGCGACCCGTCGCAACGCAATGCACCTTAATAATAAGCTATGGGGTATTAGTATCCTCTCTTGGAGTATCTAAAATAGCTTGTTTCTCTTGGTCTGATAAAATGATCCAGTCAAATATTTCGTCGCTAGTTCGGCCGCAGCCGCTGCAATAGCCTTTGAGACGGTGGCATTTCCCAATGCAGTCGGTTTTTAATTGCGATGAACTTTTTTGGGGTGTTGAATTCATAAATCCTTAGCCAAGTAGGTCAACATTTGCTGACCTGTTTTATGGTTTTAATGCTATTTATTTGCTACCGATTTACCTACTTCAAATGAGGTAGACCAAGGCGTTGAGCGAGATAAAGTTTTTCCGGTATGAATTGAAATAGCTGGGTTTTTTTCATCAAGTACAAAGGTAGTGCGTAATGAATCAGCAGATTCTTTTTGTTGTTCGTGCCAGTTATTTTGCGCTAAACAAGCTCGGGTGAAATCAACAGCCTTTTGATGAATGGCCACCGCTTGCGTTTTTTCTTGGTAATTATCTTGGCAACGATAAGTCACTGTATCGGCATCCAAAGCACTGATTTGGCATGCTTCACCAACGAGATTGTATTTAGCTGTCCAGGTTTCTGCGTACTTTGTATTTACACGGGTGCGCTTTAACACTTCAAAACGTGAGTCGTAGGCGGCTAATAAACCATTGATTTTTTCACAAGGCGTGAGGTTATCAATACTTGCTTTTTGCTCTGTTGTTAAGCTGCTACAACCCGATAAAATAAGGCCTGTTAATAATACCGATAAATACTTTTTCATAGTGGACTATCCTTTTGTGATAGCTAATCCTTCGTAGTTGCTTAAAGGATACCTAAGGGCTTGAAAAAATGCCATTAAAGACGTGAAAATAAAATTATTGCATGACTTATATCAAACGTTTTAGCGCAATTTTTTAAATTTTTTTGCCCCAAAACTAAGTATTTCTTTAAGCAAACGCAGCCACTTATAGATTTTGAATAGGCACATTTTTTATTGTAACGCTACCTGAACCATCAGCAAGTAAAGTAAAATCGCCTGCTTTGTTAACATAAATACCACCAGATCCATCGGTTACTGTTACTTTGCCGACAATGTTTTGCACATCGATATTACCCGATCCATCATGAATGATTACATCACCTTGAGTGTTTGCCAGTTCAATACTGCCAGAGCCGTCATGGATGTTTACACTGTCAGTAATATTGCTCGCAGTGATTGCGCCTGAGCCATCTTCAATGGTTAATTGACCCGAAATATTATTGATTATAATTGCGCCAGAACCATCATGAATGCTAGTTTCAGCTGCATTTTCAATCGAGATCTCGCCTGATCCATCGGTAATATCAAGCAAGAATGTTGCTGGTAGCGACACCGTTAGATCTATGCGCGTATGATCTTCACTGTGGTTATCACAATTATTCGCAGTTAATTTTGCTGAGTTGCCACTTTTATCTAAAGTAAGGCAGTAGTTGTCATGCGCTTCATATTGATAAATTTCAGCCTTTACCGTCACAGTGTCGGTATTACTGCCTACGATATGTAAAAAGCCCGAACCGGCTTCAACGTTTAATGCTGATAGTGATTGAGCATCAAGGGTAAGCTTTTTTGTGTCTTGTAGTGTCATCTCGTTATTCCAAGCCAAAGCTTGAGCAGATAGCAGTACAGTGCCAATCAGAGTCAATCGTGTGAATGCGTTAATCATTATTATTCCCTTTCATTTTTGTGGTGTTTTTAGTTTAGTCGTATAGAGCGACTAAAAAGGTTTAAAGGGGATTTGATAATTTTTATTTTAATGCGAAAGTTTGATGCGCTTTGCTTAACTACGGTACATGAATTTACGCCCGAGAAAGTACGAAGTCTTAGGCAACAAAATAATCTTTCCCAACCTGTATTCGCTTGCTATTTTAATGTTAGTGATAACGAGTGAGGAAATGGAACAAGGTGAAAGTAAACCAAGAGACGCAGCGTTAAAAATGCTCTCACTGCCAGAAAATAAAGCTCTTGCAGCAATAGCGTGATTTAGACTTTAAAAGCTGACTTGGATGCAGTCTAGCCTTTCATATTCCGCAGTTGCATTTTCTGTTTTAACTATTTTATTTTAAAAGACTTTTTGCTTGGTATTCAGCGCGGCGCCTCTTAGCCTTTTTGTAAACAACTTACTTAAAGGTCTTTAAACAAAGCGCCGAGCAAACTCAGCGCTTAATAAACAAGAGCAGATAAACTTACTTATGTCTTCCTTGCAAACATGCAACGACGTCTTGTAGCTCTAGACCTTGGCGCTGTAGCAACACGATTAGGTGATATATCAAATCAGCGGATTCATTGGTTAGCTCTTCGTTATCATGTTTCATTGCAGCTAAAGCGACCTCAACGCCTTCTTCTCCCACTTTTTGACAACTGCGGCTTAAATCTTTAGCAAACAAAGAGGCGGTGTAGCTTTTTTCAGGGTCGTCGTTTTTACGCGATACAATTACTTGCTCAAGCTGCGCTAAGAAGCTTAGGCTTGGTTTTGCAGCATCACCAAAACAACTTTGTGTGCCTAAGTGACACGTTGGCCCAAGTGGGTTAGCCAGCACTAAAATAGAGTCATAGTCGCAATCAGTATGGACAGACACTACTTCTAAGTAATTCTCAGAGGTTTCGCCTTTGGTCCATAAACGGTTTTTTGAACGCGAGTAAAACGTCACTTTTTGCTTTTCAAAGGTGACTTGCAGCGATTCTTGATTCATAAAGCCTTGCATTAAAATAACCCCAGTACGGGCATCTTGCACGATGGCAGGGATCAATTCGCTTTTAGCAAAATCAACTTGGGTAAGGTTTTGTTTGGTTAGTTGCATAGTCGCGCCGCCACTTGGTTATCTATTAAATATTGTTTTAATTCGCCGATGTTGATCACATTTTTGTGAAATACGCTAGCTGCCAGTGCGCCATCAACGTGGCTTTGTTTAAATACATCGACAAAATCTTGCATGGTGCCAGCACCGCCTGAGGCGATAAGTGGAATATCACACAAAGCACGTATTTTAGACAGCTGCTGGTTATCGTAGCCATTGCGTACGCCATCTTGGTTCATGCAGTTGAGTACGATTTCGCCTGCGCCTAAGTCTTGCACGCGTTTTACCCATTCTTGCGTTTTATAACGGGTGCGGCTTGACGCATTAGGATCGCCAGTAAGCTGATACACTAAATATTCGCCAGTTACTTCATCGTAAAAGCTATCAATGCCGACAACGACACATTGTTTACCAAACTCATCATGTAGTTCTTTGATAAGCTCAGGACGGGCAATAGCAGGGCTGTTTATACTGATTTTATCAGCGCCGCGTTCTAATACGCGTGCTGCATCAGCCACTGATTTAATACCACCTGCAACACAAAATGGAATATCAATATGACGTGCTATGCTCTCTACCCAGTTTACATCGAGAAGGCGTTTTTCAACACTGGCGCTAATTTCATAAAATACCAGTTCGTCAGCACCAGCTTCGCTATACGCTTTAGCCATTGTTAATATGTCGCCAACCACTTCGTGGCCTTTAAATTTAACGCCTTTGACTACTTGGCCGTCTTTAACATCTAAACACGGGATTATGCGTTTTGATAACATGCCAACGCCTCCTCTACATTAAATGCGCCATCAAGCAGTGACTTACCTAAAATAACACCGCCTACGCCAAGCTCTTTGAGCTTTTTAATGTCATCAAGCGAGCTTACACCCCCAGATGCTTGTACTTTAATATTGCTGTTGTGTTTTATTAAGTCTTCATATAATGCAAACGAAGGACCAGTCATGGTGCCGTCTTTACTGATGTCCGTGCATAGAAAATCAATTACACCCAGTGCTACATAAAAATCGACTAATTCAAATAAGCCGAATTCTGATTCACTTAACCAACCGTGGGTGGCAGGTGCCCAGCCATTGTCGGTTTTATTAACGTCGAGGGCGATAACAAAGTGCTTGGCACCGAATTTTTCAATCCAGCTTTTTACTTCATCACGTTTTTCAACCGCCATAGAGCCAATTACTACTTGGTTAGCACCGGCTTTAAGCCAGTCGCTTACGTCTTGTTCAGTACGAATACCGCCACCAACTTGATACGGTACGTTAAGTACTTTGGTGGCTGCTTGAATGTGTTGCCATTGTTTTTTATTAGGATCGCGTGCGCCTTCTAAATCAACAAGGTGTAATTTACCTGCGCCGCTTTGTGCATACTCTTGTAAGCGTGCACCAAGCTCAAACGGGTAAAACTGTGCAGTATCGTATTTACCTTGATATAAGCGCACAATTTGATTTTGTAATATATCTAATGCTGGAATAATCACTTGAATTCTCTTTATTAATTTGTGTTGATACGCTTTATTTATAGCTGCCAGTCTAAAAAGTTCTGCAATAACTGAGTGCCGATTTTAGCGCTACGTTCAGGGTGAAATTGCATACCCGCGTAGTTATCGTTGGCAACAATCGCTGAGAAGGTTTGCCCGTATTCGCCACTAACCAATGTTGCATCATTCACGGTATGAGCAAAACTATGCACAAAATATACTTGCTTGTTTGCATCAAGGCCTTTGGTTAAAGCATGTTCACGATTAACGGTGAGGTTATTCCAACCCATGTGCGGAGACGTTAAACTACCCACATCAAGTGCTTTAACGTGCCCAGGTATTTTGCCAAGGCATTGCACATTACCTTCTTCAGTGCTTTCGCACAGTAACTGCATGCCTAAACAAATCCCCATCAGAGGGCGTTGGTATTCATTGATTGCCTGTTGCCAACCGCCTTCTACCAAGCGCTTCATAGCAACAGATGCATGGCCAACACCTGGTAAAATAGCGCGTTCAAAGTTTTTAAGTTGCTCTGGCGAGGTGATAACTTCTGGCGTTTGCCCTAAGCGCTCAAAAGCAAAGCGTACAGAGTTTATGTTGGCACAACCGGTGTTAATTATGGCAATCATAAACACCCCTTAGAGCTGGCTGTTTGTTGGCTGGCATCAGCGGCAATGGCCATACGTAAAGCGCGAGAAAACGCTTTAAATAAACCTTCAACTTGGTGATGGCAGTTACCGTCGCTAACCGACAATATTAAGCTGATCGCTGCATTGTCGCTTAAGCTTTTGAAAAAGTGTTCAACCATTTGTACGTCTAAATCACCGGCTTTTTCACGGCTAAAGTTAGCGTTTAATACAAACGAAGCACGACCTGACAAGTCAATTTGTGCCTCTGCTTTGCATTCATCCATCGGTAGCGCAAAACCATAGCGAGCAATTTGTGATTTAGTACCAATGGCTTGTTTAAGCGCTAAACCAAGGGCAATGCCGATATCTTCAACAAGGTGGTGCTCGTCAATGTGCAAGTCGCCGCTGGCTTGAATATCAAGGCCAATATTGGCATGGGTGCGAATTTGATCAAGCATGTGATCAAAAAAGCCAAGGCCGGTGCTGATCTCGCCATTTTTACTTTGATCTAAATTGAGTTTTACATCAATTTGCGTTTCTTTAGTGTTGCGAGTCACGCGGCCTTGTCGATCAGCGGTGGTAAGTTTAGTGACAATTGCATTCCAATCACCGTCATACAAAATACCTTCACAACACAAGTTTTGTGCAAGGCCAATATCTGTTTGGCGATCGCCAATCACAAATGAGCGTGCTAAATCGACTTTACCTGAGCGCATTAACTCGGTAAGCAACCCTGTTTTTGGCTTACGACAATCACAATTTTGCTCATTAAAGTGTGGGCAAATTAATACGTCGTCAAATTTAATGCCTTGGCTTGATAAAATAGCCATCATCTTATCTTGGGCAATATCAAAATCAGCCGTTGGAAAGCTGTCAGTGCCTAAGCCATCTTGGTTTGACACCATCACTAAACGATAGCCTGCGCTTTGTAATTGCAAAAGAGCAGGGATCACGTTTGGTAAAAACGCTAACTTTTCAAGACTGTCTACTTGCTTGTCGGTGATTGGCTCTTCAATAATAGTGCCATCACGGTCGATAAATAAATACGGGTTGCTCATGATACTTCCTGCTCTTTAAAAGTGGCTGATTGGCTTAGGCCATCTAACCATATTTTTACTTGTTCTAGTTCTTGCTCACTGCCGATTGAAATACGTAGCCAATCGTTTTCGCCGTATAAAGTAAAAGCACGCATAACTAAGCCTTGCTCAAGTGCGATATTAAAGCTGTTTTTATCGGCGAGCTTTAGGGTGACAAAGTTTCCTTCGCCACTGAGCACTTGTAATACGGCAGGGGAGGCTTCGAGCCACTGCTTTAGTTTTGCCCTTAGTGCATTTAAAATACTTACTTGGCGACGCATTGAAGTAATGGCATCTGGGCTGAGTGCATTTGCAGCAATGCTTGCCACTACCGTTGATACCGGATACGGTGCAATCACTTTACGGATTGGCGCTAGTACTGACGATTGGGCAAGAGTAAAGCCTGTACGCAGGCCTGCTAACGCAAATGCTTTAGAGAGCGTTCTAAGTACTACTATGTTGGCAAATTCGTTGATGAGTTTGCTTGCACTTTGCTCTGGGCAAAATTCAATATAAGCTTCATCCACAACGACCAGTGCTTTATCGGCAAGTGCTGTTGCAATAGCCTTTATTTTTTCAAGCGGTGTTAAGCTGCCTGTTGGGTTATTTGGATTACAAATAAACACTAATTTGCTATTACCAACAGCGTTGATTATTTGATCAACAGTACCATCGAGTAATAATGCTTGGCTTAAGCCATTTATTGCTACGTTGTGAGTGTCGGCGGTGACTTTGTACATGCCGTACGTAGGTAAAAATAAAGCAACCGAATCTTGCTCTGGTTGGCAATAGGTGCGTACCAGTAGCTCAATACCTTCATCCGCACCACGGGTCATAAGTACTTGTTCAGCATTGAGTCCTGCGTAATCAGCATAGCGGTTAATAACATTCATAGGCTGCGGATCAGGGTAGCGATTTAAATCATTAATGCTGATATCGATACTTTTAACATACGGGCTTTCATTTGCATTAAGCCACGTTGTGCCGGTTAGTTTCTCACTTTTTGCCGAGCTATATGCTGCTAATGCATCAATATTGGCCGGTAATAAAGGATTATTGCTCATTGTTCATCGCCTCTAAACGCACCTTAACGGCATTTGCGTGGGCATCAAGCCCTTCTGCATCAGCCAATGGTAAAATTGCTTTTGATAAGTTTTTTAAACCATTTTGAGTAATGGTTTGTACGGTATAAGTGCGAAAAAAATCAAGTAAGTTTAAGCTTGAATAAGTGGCACTGTAGCCATAGGTTGGTAATACGTGATTAGTACCAGAGGCATAATCACCAGCAGATTCTGGCGTGTAGTCACCCACAAATACAGATCCTGCATTTTTAACTTTGTTTAAATACGGGTTGGCATCAGCCAGTTGCAGTATTAAGTGTTCAGGGCCGTATTGTGCTGATACAGCAAATGCTTGCTCGATTGAATCAACCAAAATAAGCGATGAATTAGCCAATGCTTTTGCGGCAATATCTTGACGCGATAGTTTAGCTAATTGGCGTTCAATGGCTTGCTCGGTGCGGGCAATCATACGTTCACTGTTACACAGTAAAATTACTTGCGAATCAGCGCCGTGCTCAGCTTGAGATAATAAATCAGCGGCAATAAATTCAGGGTTTGCGCGCTCATCGGCAATCACTAACACCTCAGACGGGCCCGCAGGCATATCGATCGCCATGCCTGGTATGGTCTGAGCTACTAGTTGTTTAGCCATAGTCACAAAGCTGTTACCCGGGCCAAAAATTTTATTCACCTTGGGCACTGAGTCTGTACCATAAGCCATTGCGGCGATTGCACCTGCGCCGCCACTTTCTACGATTGTTTTGATACCGCATAGTTTAGCCGCATATAAAATTGCTGGGTTTATCGGTAAATCACCTTGCACCGGTGTTGCTAACACTACGGTTGTCGCACCACTTAGCTGCGCCAGTACACCTTGCATGATCACTGATGAAGGCAATGGCGCACTGCCACCTGGCACATATATTCCAACGGCTTCAATGGCTTGGTATTTTAGTTCACATAACACACCGGGCTGAGTCGACAATTTAATATCTTTGGGTAGCTGTGCTTGGTGAAAACGTTTTACATTAGCGTAGGCTGTGTCTATCGCGTATTTAAGCTCAGCGCTTAACTGCTGCTCAGCGGCATTGATCTCACTTTGCGGCACTAATAAGCGCGGATTTTCGCGGTTATCATATTGCTTAGCCATGTCGAGTAAGGCTGTGTCGCCTTGCTCTTTTACGTTTGCCATAATTGCTTGGCAAATAGCTTCTACTTCCACACTTGCACTAACAGCAGGGCGCATTAGCGCCGCTGCTTGTGCATCTTTGGAAACCTCATTCCAGCGCAACATTGACTTACTCCATCATTTTTTCAATTGGCATAACGAGGATAGAGTTGGCGCCTAGCGTTTTTAATTGCTCCATTGTTTCCCAAAATAATGTTTCACTGCTCACCATGTGCAGGGCTACGTACTCATCAGAGCCAGCAAGAGCTAGTACCGTTGGTTGGCCAGAGCCCGGTAAAATATCGCAAATTTCATCCAGTTTATCTTTTGGCGCGTGCAGCATGATGTATTTGCTTTCTTTGGCTTGTCTCACGCCGCGTAAGCGTGGCATAAGTTTGTTGATAAGCGCTAGTTTGTCAGCATCTTGTAAGTCTTTATTTTGGATAAGGCAGGCGTTTGATTCTAAAATAGTATCACCTTGCATAAGGCCGTTGGCTTCAAGTGTGGCACCGGTAGATACTAAATCACAAATTGCATCAGCAAGTCCTGCACGTGGTGCGACTTCTACAGATCCAGTCAGCATTACTGTGCTGGCATTTATGCCTTCACGCTTTAAGTATTGAGTTAAGATTTCAGGGTAGGTGGTAGCAATGCGTTTGCCTTCAAACCAGCTTTTATCTTGCTTGCCAAGTTCTGACGGCCATGCAAGTGCAAGGCGACAGTAGCCAAAATCAAGTTTAGACAGTTTAGTTACTTCACTTGGTACGCCTTGGCGCTGGCGCTCAGCTTGTACTTCAACGAGTACGTTTTCGCCTACTATGCCTAAATCACACACGCCGTCCATTACCAGACCTGGGATATCGTCATCGCGCACCCGTAGTACGTCAATCGGCATATTGGTCGAGTGGGCAATCAAACGTTGCTCACGCAAGTTAAGTTTAACACCTAGCTGTTTTAGTAAGTCTTGGCAATCTTTAGAAAGGCGGCCACCTTTTTGGATGGCGATACGTAGACGGTTGCTATTACTCATTATTCATTTTTCCTTTAATTTAAAAACTAAAAACCCCGAGGGAACCTCAGGGCGAAAAATGAATCATTGTATGTTGACTCGCCAGAGGTTCCTTTTAGGAATAACCTCTCAGCGAAAGACCTGACAGGTTATTCCGGTGAATGGTGGTGATGATGTACTGTTGTCAGGTTTAAGCGCATTATAATATATCCTAAATAACTTTCGTTTTATCATTGCTTCATGTAAACAAAAGTGTTTAATCTGTTTAAGTAAATTTCACATATAGAAAAACACATTTGTGGGGAAGCTGGCAAGTTTTTTTTGCATAAATTAAAGAATAAGCTATAACGGCCGATGATAAGAGTAACCAAAGGAGGAACGTATGGATATTATGATCCCTTATTTAGGGCAGATCACTCGTTTGCAACTTGAGTCGAAAGGTGCTTTTCATATTGCGGGGCTAAAAGATTCGAACGCGCAGCGAATTGAACGTGAAAAGCGGCAAAAACGTCAGTTGGAGCGCAAAGAACTACTGCCTAAAGAAAAGCTTGAAACAGCTAAGAAAGAGCGCAAAACAGACGAAGAAGACGAAACCCATTTAGACACATGGGCGTAATATTTATAGGATCTTATGCATAGGAAATGCATAACTAATTCTAGCACCGTAAGCATTAGCTCGCGGCGCCAGAAGTAAGTTTAAATGTTAGTTTTGTTGTTTGGCACTAATGCTACTGTGAATTAACGGCGAAATAGTGAGCCCTTGCACAATAATCGAAAATATCACCACAACGTAGGTAACAATAACAAGCAGGTTATGTAAATCAGAGCCGCCCACAAATACTTGATCACGAGGAATTGCCGCAGCCATTGCTAAAGCAAGGCCACCGCGCAGGCCGCCCCAGGTTAAAATTTTAACTGAGTGTTTGTCGTATTTTCTAAATTTCTTAAATACCACAAACGGTGCGCCAACACTGATAAAGCGAGCAAGTAATACTACAGGCACCATTAGTAGTCCTAAACCAATTTCAGCTAGGCTGATGGGCATAGTGACAATTAGCATACCGATAATCAAAAACAACAACGCATTTAAAAAGCTATCGGTGGCGTGCCAAAAGTCTTTTACGTAGCGAGTGTCTTCAGGCCCGGTGCGCTCTGTCGCTTTAGTACGGGTTATATTACCTAACAATATACCGCTAGTTACCATCGCCAGTGCGCCAGATATTTCCCATATATTGGCAGCGGCGAATCCTGCTGTCGGTATAGTTAAGGTTAGTAACAAGCGAATATTTACATCACGACTGTTGATGATCAGATAATGACCCACTAACGCAATCACTAAACCAAATGCAATCCCTCCCAGTGCGTCGACAAAGAATAGCTCTGCAATGCCTGCTGCACTGGCTTCAGTGTCGAGAAAAGCCACGGCAAAAATAGTGGTAAAAATAACTAAACCAATACCGTCATTAAATAATGATTCACCTTCAACTTGCACAGAAATGCCTTCAGGGGCACGCATTTGTTTAATAATTGCAAGCACTGCAATTGGATCGGTTGGACTTATTAATGCACCAAACAATAAACAATAGATAAAAGGCACCGCAAAGCCTAACGCGGCAAATAAGTAAAAGCTTAAAAAGCCAATGATAAAGGTGGAGGCTAAGGTCGAAAATAACACCAGTACGGTAATTTCAAAACGTTGTTTTTTGAGTGCCGCAAGGTTAATTTCCAGTGCGCCTGCAAACAGTAAAAAGCCGAGCATGCCTTTGAGTAATAATTGATTAAAATCGATACTTGAGACTATTTGTGTAATCTCCAGTGCGGTTGAATCGCCCAATAATTTTACCGCGAGTATTAATAACAATGAAATCACTACTGAGCCAGTTGTTATGGCAATAGTGGTTTGCATTTTGAGGATATACTGGTTAGCAAATGCGATAAAAATCGCTAATGCAGATAAAAAACAAATGAGGTACCAAGCATTCATTGTTTGACCTTAAATAATATATTGGAATGAGCAAAAAGGAATGTACTTTCGCGCAGGTATGTTACTCCTGAGACTTTCAAATGTCACCGCGATAATACTGTTAATTACACTTTTAATAGGCGTTTATGCTACTGACGCAATGACAGCGAAATTAATTGATGGTTTTGTTTGAAGTTTTATGGGTATGAACAGCTTCTAAACGTCAACAGCTTCTTTTTCTAGTCGTCAACATTTGCAGTTTGCTATCTATATCGGTAGTCCTATTGCCAATTAATTATAGAGCCGAGTAGCAATGACATTTAATGTATTACCAATAATAAAAACAAATGATATGTAACCACATGTTAATTTAATGTAATTATTTATTTACAGTTTTCCGGGGTTTTGTTAGTGATTAATTAACAATGTTGGTTTAAGTTGTTGTTTTAAAATGTTTCTGTTTTGGTTTTTTGTTATTTAATGTTAATTTTTTGTTTCATTTTCAATTTCACTGAAAGCAGTATAGGCTGAACTTGAATCGGGAACGGGTAGTGCCGGTTTAATACAAAAATATTAAATAAATAACAACTTAAATGGAGCGTAAACGTGAATTTATCTAAAATCACATTAGCAACACTTGCTGCTCTTGCGGTAACGCAAGCATCAAGTGCAGTAGCTGCAAATAAACAATATCTAAATGAACAAGCAGCCTAACTACAGCTTTGCAAAATAGTGCGTCATCGGTACTTATGGCAAGCCCAATGCAGTTAGTTGGTTTAGATGCTGGCAATGAGTTAGTCGTATTAAAAGAAGTAAAAAGTAACAATGGTGATACGACACGCCGTTATCAACAACAGTATCAAGGATTACCAGTCATTGGTGATACTGTGAGTTTAACGTTTGATAATAATGGCCAATTAAAACGCGCTCATGGTGCTGCTGTATATGATATTAGTAGCGATATAAGCTCAGTGATGCCAAAACTCAGTAAAAAAATGGCTATTACACAGGGGTTAAAAAACTCCCCCGCAGCGGCTAAATCAGTAAGCCTTAAAAAACACAATGAACAATCGCGTTTAGCGATTTGGCTTGATGCGCAACATGTCGCACATTTAGTGTATGAAGTATCGTATGTTACTTATGGTGCTAATCCTTCTCGACCTTATCAGATCATTGATGCGAATTCTGGTGAGGTTTTGCATAGCTTTGATAACCTTCAACATGCCAATGCGACAGGCCCTGGTGGAAATTTAAAAACAGGAAAGTACATTTACGGGACTGATTTTAGTAGTTTAGATGTGTCGCAGTCAGGCAACACTTGCACCATGAATAACGCAAATGTTAAAACCATTAATTTAAATGGTGGCACCAGTGGCTCTTCAGCGTATTCCTTTACTTGCCCCGAAAACACCTTTAAGGAAATAAATGGCGGTTATTCGCCATTAAATGACGCGCACTACTTTGGTAATGTCATTTTTAATATGTATAACGACTGGATTGGTTCTCCTCCGCTGTCTTTTCAATTGCAAATGCGTGTTCATTACGGCAGTAATTATGAAAATGCTTTTTGGGACGGATCAGCAATGACTTTTGGTGATGGTCAAAATACCTTTTATCCATTAGTTAGTTTAGATGTTTCTGCTCATGAAGTTAGCCATGGTTTTACTGAACAAAATTCAGGGCTGGTATACAGTGGGAAATCGGGCGGCTTGAATGAAGCGTTTTCTGATATGGCTGGTGAAGCTGCCGAGTTTTATATGCTAGGCACTAATGATTGGTTAGTTGGCCAAGAAATTTTCAAAGGCAATGGTGCATTGCGTTACATGAATAACCCGACCCAAGATGGTAGTTCAATTGATAACCAATCGAGTTATTATTCTGGGATGGATGTACATTACAGCTCAGGTGTATTTAATAAAGCATTCTATAACTTAGCAACTAAAGCTGGTTGGGATACTAGAAAAGCTTTTGAGGTTATGGCGCGTGCAAACCAATTATATTGGACCGCTAGTACTAATTGGGACTTGGCTGGTAATGGTGTAATGGATGCGGCATGTGATTTAGATTACAGCCCAGATGATGTACAAAGCGCACTTGCGGCAGTGGGTGTAACGTCAAATTTAAGCCCTGGTAGTAGTTGTGGAGGAGTAGAGCCACCAATTGACGAGCCACTTAGCAATGGCGTGCCACGCACTGGGATCAGTGGTACAGAAAAACAGCAACTGTTCTTTACCTTAGAAGTACCAGCTAATGCCACTAATTTGCAGTTTAATACGGTAGGTGGCAGTGGTGATGCGGACTTGTATGTAAAATTTGCGCAAAGACCAACACTAAATAGTTTTGACTGTAACAGCACGACTTCAACCAGCACTGAACGCTGTGCTATCAGCAATGTTCAAGCAGGTACTTACTATGTAATGGTTGAAGCCTGGAACCAAATATCGGGCGTTTCACTCACGGGGAGTTTTGATGGCGGTGATACGGGTACTACACCAATAAACCGTACTGAAACTAATGTAAGTGTTAGCTCAGGTGGTTGGACTCGTTTTAGTCAAGAACTAAGCGCAGGTTATTCAACATTGAATGTTGCTATAGCGGGTGGTTCTGGTGATGCAGACTTGTATGTTAATTTTGGCTCGCCATCATCAACATCGTCTTATCAATGTCGACCATATAAAAATGGTAACAACGAAAGTTGCGAAATTACTGCTCCACAAGCGGGCACTTGGTATATTGATTTACAAGGCTACAGTGCGGCAAGTGGCGTAACGTTAACAATAACGGCTAACTAATCCCTCACCTAAGGGAGCATTCGCTCCCTTTTTTACCCTTATATTTTCAGAGTCTGAATTTGGGTAAACACAGAAAAAAAGGAAACTGTTATGAATATCTTTGCACCAAGCGTCCTGCTTGGCACTGTGTCATTATTGGTAAGTCAGCTGGTAATAGCACAAGAGCCTGACAGTATTTGGGTAAGTATTGACCCTGTAGCAGCTAAACATTACAAATTAAACCAAACAGCTCATAAACACAGTACCGAGCTCCTCGCTCCACAAGCATCCAGCTTATCTTCTATTAATTTTATGCGTATTAAACAGACTGAAGTGGCTAATTTAAGTGAATTTATGCACGACAATTACCATCGCTGCGGTGGCTTTGTAGCACATGAATCATTGCTTGAGGCGCAGCTTTATACTGAGCAATTAGCTAAAGTACAGAATCAGTCAATCAACAGCTTGGCTATTAACTACACAATAGATAATGCGCAAACGGTACAGACACTGATCAATAACATTAGTCCTAATGATCTAACCAATACCGTTAATTCGTTGAGTGCTTTTAATAATCGCTATTACTCAGTACAAAGTGGAGTTGATGCATCTCAATGGTTAAAAGATTATTGGCAACAGTTAGCGAGCAACCGCGCTGATATTAGTGTTGATTACTTTAGCCATAGTTGGTCGCAATCATCTGTAATTGTGACTATTCAAGGCAGCGAAAAAGCGGATGAAATAGTAATTGTTGGCGGTCATTTAGATTCAATTAATCAATCAAATCCTAGTAATGGCAGAGCGCCCGGGGCGGATGATAATGCCTCCGGTATTGCGGTCTTGTCGGAAGTGCTTCGGGCAATCGTAGATAATAACTATCAACCACAAAGAACAATCCAAATTATGGGTTTTGCAGCTGAAGAAGTAGGGCTGCGAGGTTCAAAAGCGATTGCAACGGCGTATAAATCACAGGGCAAAAATGTGGTAGGTATGGTGCAATTTGATATGACCGGTAATCATGGCAGTAGCGATGATATTGTGATGATGACAGATTATACTAACAGCGGCCAAAATCAGTTTTTGGGACAATTGATCGATACTTATTTACCCACCCTAAGTTATGGTTTTGATCAGTGTGGTTATGGCTGTTCAGATCATGCTTCGTGGTATCAGCAGGGCTTTGCCGCCTCAATGCCATTTGAGTCGCGCATGGCTGATATTAACCCGCTAATCCATACAGCAAACGACAGTAATTTTGATGCTGATCATGCGAGTAAATTTGCCAAGCTTGCGGTGAGCTACTTAGCTGAAATGGCTAAAAATGCCGGCTATGAAGTACCACCCACTGACAATGAACTGGAAAATGGTGTCACAGTGTCTGGAATTAATGCGCTTGCTAAAGAGCAAGTTTTTTATACCTTAGCAGTCCCTGCAGGAAGTAGTAATTTAAACTTTACTACAGCAGGTGGCAGTGGCGATGCTGATCTATACGTTAAGTTTGGCGCACCGCCTACTTTACAAGACTTTGACTGTAACAGCACTAATTCAAACAGTAATGAAGCATGCGCTATTAGTAATATACAATCAGGTACATATCATGTCATGGTTGAAGCATGGAGCGCTATTACCGGTGTTTCCTTAACGGGTAGTTATGATGGTGACAATAATGTACCGACACCGATTAATCGTACCGAGACGAATGTCAGTGTGGCAACAGGAGGTTGGACTCGCTTTAGTCAAAATATCAGTGCGGGTTACGCGTCGTTAAATATTTCTATTTTAGGTGGTAGCGGGGATGCTGATCTGTATGTGAATTTTGGTTCGCCGTCATCAACGTCAACATATCAATGTCGACCTTATAAAAATGGTAATAATGAAAGCTGTACTATTAGCAATCCCCAAGCTGGTGCTTGGTATATTGATTTACAAGGTTACACTGCGGCAAGTGGTATTACTTTAACGATCAACGCACAATAATAACAATAGCAAAGGGGCATTGCTCCTTTGCTATTTGCTTTGCGTATTCACTTGCCCTTGGGGCTATGCTTACGTAAAATCCCGCTATTATTTTTAGCAAAGCGATCGTTATTATCAAACAGCTTTTTAGTGCAGCAGGCCCGTTAGCGCAATCTCTAGATGGTTATACGCCTCGCCAACCGCAGATCGATATGGCGGTTGCGGTGAGTGATGCATTAAAAAACCGCTCGCAATTAGTGGTTGAAGCGGGCACTGGTACAGGTAAAACCTACGCTTATTTAGCCCCTGCGCTAAAGTCTAAAGGTAAAACAATAATTTCAACCGGCACGAAAGCGCTGCAAGAACAATTATATCACCGTGATTTACCACAATTAGTCAAAGCGCTTAGTGCGAGTAAAAAAACCGCGCTGCTAAAAGGGCGCAGTAACTATCTATGTACTTATCGGCTTAATCAGCATGTTGCCCATGTACCGACCGATGATTCTGATGTGATGCATCAATTGGCCATGGTGGCTAAATTTGCCAGTGAAACGCACACCGGTGATCTGGCTGATTGTATTGGTATCGAAGAAGATGCCAAAGTATTACCTTATGTAAGCTCCACTGCGGATAACTGCTTAGGTAAAGAGTGTCCTGATTTTCAAGATTGCTATATTCGCAAAGCCCGCTTAAAAGCGATGGATGCCGATATAGTAGTGGTTAACCATCATTTGTTTTTTGCAGACATGGCGGTAAAAGATACCGGCTTTGCTGAACTCATTCCCACAGCTGATGCCTATATATTTGATGAAGCACACCAATTAAGTGAAATTGCCAGTGATTACTTTGGTGAGAGTATCAGCACTAAAAAGCTGGTGGACTTAATTAATGATTTACGAGCAATTTATCGCTCTGACATTCCGGATATGCTGCAACTTGGTAAAACCTTAAATAAGCTTGAAACCAGTGTTGCAGACTTGCGCTTACAATTTGGCTTAGATGGTAGCCGAGGTGATTGGCGACAAATGCTGGCAAGTAAAGAAATTTGCGCCGCGTTACATAGGGTGATCAGCGATTTAGACTTTTTGTATCAAGTACTCAAACATTGTTTAGACCGTAGCGGTAAAATAGAACACCCATTTGAGCGTACCTTAGCTTTTAAAGGGCAATTAGAACGGGTGTTTGATATAAGCCAAACAGGTAACAGTTATTGGTATGAAACAACACGCCGCTATTTAACCGTACATATAACTCCGCTTAACGTATCAGTTAAATTTGCGCAAATGATGGCAGACACGGGGGCTGGCTTTGTATTCACCTCAGCGACTCTATCTGTCGATAATGCACTTGATCATTTTAACGCAAGCCTAGGCCTTAAGCCTGCCAAAAGTATGATGGTTGATAGTCCGTTTGATTATTATCAGCAAGCCTTATTATGTTTACCGCGTTATTTGCCTGAAACACATGCAGCGAATATGCCTCATGCGATTGTTAAGCTTACCCTCGATTTAATTAAAGCAGCAAAAGGGCGCTGCTTTGTATTGTTTACCAGCTATCGGATGATGCATTTAGTCGCCGAAGGGCTAAGTACGCAGATTGATTATCCTATTTATATGCAAGGGCAAATGTCTAAACGTATTATTTTAGAAAAATTTACCCGCCATGGTAATGCCGTATTATTAGGTACTGCGTCGTTTTGGGAAGGAGTTGATGTCAGAGGTAGCACACTCAGTTGTGTTATTATTGATAAGTTACCCTTTGCAGCACCCGATGATCCACTGCTCCAAGCTAAAATGCAAGATGCGCAATTACAAGGACATGATCCTTTTGCTTATATTCAATTGCCACAAGCGGTGATTGCACTAAAACAAGGCGTTGGACGACTGATCCGCGATAGTAAGGATAAAGGGGTGTTGGTGATTTGCGATAACCGTTTAGTGACACGCCAATACGGCCAAGTCTTTTTAAAAAGCTTGCCGCCGATGCGCCGCACACGTAGCCTTCAAGTGGCCAGTGAATTTTTAGAACACATTAACTAGAGAAATAATTACCATGAATAACGCAATCAGTACTAGTGATATTAATCTATTAGCATTTGACGCTTCTACCGAAGCATTGTCTTTAGTGCTCAATTATAATGGTCAGTTATTTCACCATTTTGAAGTATGCCCGCAACAGCATAGTCAAAAAATCTTACCGTTGGTTGATCAGTTGTTAGCTAAGGCAAATTGCCGTTTAACTGATTTAGATGTTATTGGTTTTGGCCAAGGCCCAGGTAGTTTCACTGGCGTGCGTATAAGTGTCGCCATTGCGCAAGGCTTAGCTTATGCATGTAAACTGCCACTAGTTGGCGTGTCAACGCTGCAAATGATGGCGCAGCAAGCTTATCAACAAACCGGTGAAAAAAGTGTATTTAGTGCTATTGATGCGCGTATGGGAGAAATATATTTTGCCGATTATAGACTCAGTGATAATGGTGTGATGACCTTACAAGGTGACGAACAAGTATTAAAACCCGCATTATTATCTCTTGCAGACGAACCAGGGATTGCAGTGGGCACTGGCTGGCAAACATACCCTGAGGCACTGGCAGATAACCCACAAATAGCTATCAATAACGACATCATATTACCTGATGCCGGTTTTATGTTGGCTACAATTAGCGATGATTTCAGTGCGCAACGTACGGTCAGTGCTGCGCAAGCTCAACCTAAATATGTACGTGATACAGTAACCTGGAAAAAATTACCTGGACGCGAATAAACTGATTAATAAAGCAACTTGCAAGGTTATTAAATTTGGCACATAATTTAATAACCTAAGTAACGAGACGCAACTTTGAATCTACCTATTGGCTCAGGGTTTTACTCGGGAGACATACCCGGTAAAATTACCTCAAGACAGATCAACACTAATAAACCTCAGGGTTTATTGGAGCAATCTGCTGCTGATAATAAACAGTCTGCGGAGTTTGTTAAATCAAGCCAAGCAGGTATTGCGCTGGCTGATAAGTTACAAAGTGATACTGCCCAACCTAGTTACCGACAAACGATTTATGACCAACCGACAGCCAAAGTAAGTCGTGCTATTTCAACCTACACCGAGTTTGCTAATTTAGAACGCCGAGCTGAAGTACAAAACTTAATTGGTGTGGACATCTACGCTTAACAATTAGACAGTAATTTAACTCTGTGTTGATGTGCCTGTATTTGGCAAAAGTTTACCTCCAGCTGTGATTAAAAAAGCCCAGATACATTATGACTGGGCTTTTTATAATTAACCTTTAATGTTGCAGTTAGCCTCTACCCTCAGGAAAAGCAACATGCCAATTAAACGTTACTGCTGTTCAATAAAGCCGATCAGTTTATCGGCAATATCAGTATTGTTTTGTGAGCCGATAAATTTATCAGCACCTTTACCATAGGCAAATACTTGTACATCAATAGCAGTGTGACCGCCGGTAGTCCAACCGGTGAAACTGGCTCTACTGATAATATCTTTAATGGCAAGATTAAGTGGTTTATCACCTAATTTTTTTGCTTGTTCAAGCTTGATCTGGTTTTCGGGAGTGTATTCTATATTCGTGTTAGCAGTCCAAATGGCTTTTAAATCATCAGACTCTGACATTAATTTAGTTAATTTAACGGCTGTGGCTTTCACGCCTTTTACTACCTCGGTTTCCCATTTATATTGACCATGCGCACCTAATGTTAAACCACCTGTTGAGTGATCTGCGGTGATCACCAATAAGGTATCCGGGTTTTTATCAACGTATGCTTTTGCTTGCTCGATTGATTTAGCAAAATCATCCATTTCCGCCATTGCACAGGCAATATCATTGGCATGGCCACACCAATCAATTTGGCTGCCTTCGATCATCACGAAAAAGCCATTTTTCTTATTTTCATCAAGTAACTCAAGCGCTTTATTGGTCATTTGTGCTAAGCGTGTAGGGTTATTATCTAACGCAAAGTCAAGCCCAACTGGAGCAAATAATCCCAGCGCAGGAATTTGCTTAATATCTTTTAACGCACTAAAGTCATCACTGTATTGATAGCCCGCTTGCTTAAATTCTGCAACTAAATTACGGTCTTCGCGGATGTAATATTTAGTACCGCCACCGAGCATTAAATCAACGGGAAGTTTTCCGGCAATTTTATTATCAATGTAATCATTGGCAATTTCATCGTAGTTACGACGAGATTCATTATGTGCAGCGAAGCTTGCAGGCGTGGCATGATTGATTTGTGATGTTGCAACTAATGCGGTGATCATGCCTTTTTGTTTGGCAATTTCGAGCATTGTTTTTACCGGTTTTTTATCGGTATCAACTGCAATTGCACCATTATAGCTTTTATGGCCGGAGCTCAAAGCTGTTGCGCCAGCAGCACTGTCAGTTACATAGGTATGGTCGTCAGGGTAAGTATGTGCCATACCTTTAAGAATTGTATCAAACACCGTACCTTCAATTTCTTTGGTCGACGGATCATCTTTAAAGTAGCGATATGCTGTAGTATAAGCGGGGCCCATGCCATCACCAATCATATAAATTATGTTTTTTGGTGCTTGCTCTGCGTATGCACTTGCTGAGCATAATAATGCCAAGAGGCTTATTTGTTTCTTCATCTTTGTACCCTGTTTATTATGTAGTGCCATTGTATACGCAATGTAGTATAAATAAATGTCTTTTACGTTAAACAAACTAAAAACAAAGGGGAATTACGCAGTGCATCCATTTTCAGTTCAAAGTGGCGCATTAACACTTCATGGCCTAACATTTGGGCAAGGAAAAGAGGTTGTCATTGCATTACATGGTTGGCTTGATAATTGTCATAGTTTTTTACCCATGTTAGAACATAACACCTTAACTGCAACTTGGTATTGTGTGGACTTTCCAGGACATGGTTTATCAGATTGGCGTGGAAGCGATGCACACTATTATTTCACTGATTACATTGATGATATTTATAATTTGATCGAAAAACTGGGAGTTAATAAAGTACATTTAGTTGGTCATTCTATGGGCGCAATGGCCGCAGGGCTTTTTGCTAGCTGCTTTCCTGATAAAGTAAATACAGTTACTATGATTGAAGGACTGGGAGTTGTCACAACACCCAGTGAAAAAGTGGTTGAGCAGCTTAGAAATGCAATTTTGAATCGACGTCGTGTAAATAAAAAAGCACCCCGACAGTACGAGTCAAAACAAATAATACACCAAGCACGGGCGACACAAAGTGACTTACCTTTGGATTTAATAGCACTTTTGATGGACAGAAATATACGAGAAACTGAACATGGATGGCTGCTAAGAACTGATCCAAAGCTTAAAAATCATTCAGGTTTTAGATTTGATGAGCAACAATGCATAGCGGTAATAAGCGAAATAAATGTGCCGTGCCAATTAATTCTAGGCAGTAAAGGATATCAATTTATTAGTGATAATTTAAATAAATATGCTAATTATTACAAAAGCTTAACAGTAAATGAAGTTGAAGGTGGCCACCACTGCCATATGCAAAGCCCTGAGCAATGTTTACAGCAGGTTCATGCATTTATGCTGCAAACTGGTGCATGTTAATTGTATATTTGCACAAAATGTGGGAATATTTGCGAATTAGAGTGATTGCTCAATTGTGAAATTGCCTTACTTAGTTTAAGGTTTAATAAAAATAAATTATAAATAGAACAGGAGCTAAGAGTGGAAAAAATTTGGCTGAAGCGCTACCCAGAGGGTATGCCTGAAACAATCGATCCTGAGCACTACAACTCGTTGTTAGAAGTGTTTGAAAAAAGCTTCACTGACTACAAAGACTTGCCTGCTTTTACCAATATGGGTAAAACATTGAGCTATGATGAAATAGACCAAGCAACAAAACGTGTTGCCGTGTATATTCAAAAAGAGCTGGGATTGAAAAAAGGCGATAAAGTGGCTGTAATGATGCCAAATTTATTACAAACACCTGTTTCAATACTCGGTATTTTACGTGCCGGTTGTGTCGTAGTTAACGTTAATCCGCTTTACACTGTACGTGAGCTTGAACATCAATTAAATGATTCAGAAACATCAGCGATTTTTATACTGGCTAACTTTGCAGACACGCTTGAAAAAGCATTGCCGCACACTAAAGTAAAACACATCGTAGTTACCCAAGTGGGTGATATGGTGGGTGGCTTTAAAAAGCACTTGGTTAACTTTGTTGTTAAGCATATTAAAAAAATGGTGCCAAGCTATTCATTGCCTAACCCCATTAAGTTTGAAGCCTTACTTGCAGCGAACGAAAAAGATTACATTAAACCTGAAGTGTGTTTATCTGATATTGCTTTTTTACAATATACCGGTGGCACAACGGGTGTCTCTAAAGGTGCGATGCTGACCCATGGCAATATGGTAGGTAACTTAGAGCAGGTTTCTGGTTGCTTAGATCAAGTGTTAGAACGTGGCAAAGAAGTTGTTGTCACTGCTTTACCGCTTTATCATATCTTTGCACTAACAGCGAACTGCTTAACGTTTATGAAGTATGGCGGATTAAATTTATTGATCACTAATCCGCGTGATATGAAAGGCTTTGTGAAAGAATTAGGCCAACATAAATTCACCGCGATCACGGGTGTAAATACATTATTTAATGGTTTGTTGAACACACCGAGTTTTGCCGAGCTTGATTTTTCAAGTTTGAAAATGTCCCTTGGTGGTGGTATGGCTGTACAGCGACCTGTTGCTGAAAAATGGCAAAAGATCACCAGTAGCAAATTAATGGAAGGGTATGGTTTAACTGAGTGTTCGCCATTAGTTACTGTCAGTCCTTATGATCTAGATTCATACAATGGTTCGATTGGTTTACCTGCACCTAATACTGAGATCAAGTTGATGTTAGATAATGGTGAAGAAGCAGCCAAAGGTGAGCCGGGCGAATTATGGGTTAAAGGCCCACAAGTGATGGTTGGTTATTATAATCGTCCTGATGCAACGGCTGAGTGTTTGCAAGATGGTTGGTTTGCCACAGGGGATATAGCCACTTATGACGATGAAGGATTCTTTTATATTGTTGACCGTAAAAAAGATATGATCATCGTATCTGGCTTTAATGTGTTCCCAAATGAGATCGAAGAAGTGATTGCAATGCATGAAGGTGTTTTAGAAGCAGCAGCAATTGGTATCCCTCATGATGTTAGCGGCGAACAAGTTAAAGTTTTTATTGTTAAAAAAGACCCATCTTTGACTGAAAAAGATATAATAAAACACTGTCGTGATAATTTAACTAATTACAAGGTCCCTAAACTGGTTGAGTTTAGGGATGAATTGCCAAAAACAAACGTTGGCAAAATACTCAGACGAGCCTTGAAAGATTAGCAAGCTAAAAAAGCCGACATATGTCGGCTTTTTTATTGTAGGAGATTAAGTGCAATATCAATTGATCCAAACCCAAAATCAATTAAATGAGTTTGTAGAGCAGATCCGTAACAAACCCATCTTAGCAATTGATACAGAATTTATGCGTCGTCGTACTTTGTATCCTGAAGTTGCCCTTATTCAAGTTTATGACGGCGAACATTTAGCATTAATCGATCCGCTAGCCGAGCTATCATTGTTTGATTTTTGGCAGATTCTACGTGATCCTGCGGTGTTAAAAGTCTTGCATTCACCGTCGGAAGATATTGAAGTATTTCAAAAATACGCCGGCTTCGTACCAGCTCCCTTATTTGATAGCCAATTTGCCTTGCAATTATTAGGCAATGGCAACTGCATGGGCTTTGCTCATATGGTAAAAAATTTACTCGATATTGAAATCGACAAAAGCGAATCACGGACCAATTGGTTACAGCGTCCGCTAACAATTAAACAACTCGATTACGCTGCAGCTGATGTATTTCATTTATTACCGTGCTTTAAAATTATTATTGAACAAATCAACGACGCTGGTTTCTTTGATATTGTGATCAATGAAAGTGAGTTGATTGCACAAAAACGGGCTTATCAAACACCGGATGAACATCTGTATCGAGACATTAAAAATGCTTGGCAATTAAAACCTGCGGATCTTGCTGTATTAAGAGAGCTTGCGGCTTGGCGTCGTAACAAAGCGATACGCAAAAATTTAGCGCTTAACTTTGTATTAAAAGAGCATTGCTTGGTTGAATTGGCAAAACGCAAACCAACGAGTTTAACTGCAATGCGTAATGTCCCAGAAGTCGATAGCATCGAAGTTAACCGCTCGGGCGTTGAAATCTTAAAGTGTATTGAAAAAGCTAAAGTGATCCCTGTTGCAGATTTTCCTGAGCCACTAAGACGACTTATTGACTTTCCAAGTTATAAAAAAGTAGCCAAAGAAATTAAACAAAAAATCACTGCAGTTGCTAAAAAACAGGGCATTCCAGAAGATGTATTTGCATCTAAAAAGCAAATCAACCAGTTGATCAGTTGGAATTGGAAGTTAACCAGCGCTGAGCGTGAACAGACTCCAAAGCCCGATTTACTTAACTCATGGCGTTATGAATACTTAAAAGACACACTGAAAGAGTGGGATGTATAATTATTAAGAGTTCATAGGGACTAAGATAGTTAATGTACTATTGTTAGTCCCTACTGTTTGTGTCAGAGGAGGGAGAAAGTTACTTTATTCGCCCATTTTAGCGAGGATCTTATCTAAATTAACTTTAGATTTAGCCACGCTTTGCATTGGTGTTAACCCATTCGGGTATTCTTCCTGCTCTACGACTAGCCACTGAGTGGCGCCATCAACAATCAATGTTTCTATTATTTTTTGCCATGGATAATCATTTTCACCTAATATAGGACTTAAGCCATCGTTAGGATGGGTGCGAACTTTTAAGTGGGTTGCCAGGGTTCGTCCTGGGTATTTTTTAATGAAATATTCAGGATCTTTTCCTGCATAATGTACCCAACCTATATCAAGCTGCAGTGGCAGGGTATTTGGCGTATTACTGGCAATAGCGTCCCAGTATGTCGCGTTTTGGAATTGACTAAACTCCTTATTATGGTTGTGAAAACCGATGTGCATAGCATAGCGCTGAGCGATTTCATTAACCTGAACGAGTTGTTCGGTCAGAGAGGTAATTCCTTGTGGGTGCCAAGCTCTTTCATCCCAAGGTACAAATAAAATCGAGACACCAAGGGTTTTATAAAACAATAATGTGTCTGTTAAGGTGTCATCCGTTAAGGAGTCAAAGCCGATATGTGCGCTACTAGCGACTAAATTTAGCTTCGCGAGTTTGTCCTTCAGTGCACTTGGATTGTTCTTATAAGGCCCAAAGTCACCTGCAAATTCCACACCTTGAAAGCCCATATCAGCAATAGATGAAAGGGTGCCATCAAAATCCGCTTTTAAGGCATCTTTAACAGACCAAAGCTGAACACTAACGGGGAGTAGTTGTTTGCTTGTTTTTGCATAGATAGACAGCGAGTTTAAAACACAAAAAATAAACAGAATTGAAATAACATAATTAAATAATGATTTGATTTTGAACATAAAAAACACCTAGGAGGAAAAGCAGGGAATTGCTCCCTGCTTAGGGCTGGGCTAGCTAAAAAATAACTTAGCGTTAACTGGCAACTGAATCTTGATAAGCATACTCGGTCAAACCCAGTTCAGCTAAAACGCTATCTAAATGGGCTTTTGCTTCGTCAGTAGGTCCTGGGTAATCGCCTGCAATAGGCACATTGCCTAAATAGCCAATATCTTTACAACCTTGCGGTGTACAAAAGTAGGCACCAAGTACAAGGTTTTTAAAGCGTAAAAAAGCATTACCAATGCGTTGAAACTGCGCAGGGGTTTCATCATCAAAATAAGCAATATCATTTAAGATGGCTGTTTGTTGCTCTTTTTTCAATGCGACAAATGGTGCTTTATAACGCAGCACAGCCTCATCATCGATCCATGCTAAGCCGTGTAAAATAGTAACGCGGTCTTTTTGTTGACCGTTATAAGGTGAGCTTACCCACTCATCAATCACACTCGGTACATTTACCTCAGTTGCACTTGGGTTGTTACCTTCGCTAGGCACGATATAATCGGCTAACACCGCAACTAAATTTAATTGTGCTTGAGTTAATGTCAATGGCCAAGGTGATTGTGGTGGCATAACCATATTTGGATCAGTGCCATAACCTTTAGCTGTTATAGGTTGTAAATCTAAGTCAGGCCAATGTCCTTTATCACTAATTTTCTCTTCTAACGCTTTACTACATCCTGCTGAAAGTGATACGGCGGAACCTGCGGCTAATAAACCAAGCCACTTTAACGATTCACGACGTGTCATGCCGGAAATATATTTGTATGAGTCAACACGATCTTCATTATGCATGTTACAGCGCTCCTTGTTCTATTTGTTTGGCTATCCAGGTTGAATTACGCATTGCCAATGTCATGATGGTTAATGTGCAATTTTTATGTGGATTAGAGGCAAATACCCCTGCATCCATCACAAATAAGTTGTCGCAATCCCATGTTTGGCCCCATTGATTGGTCACTGAATCCTTTGCTGAGCTGCCCATGCGAGTGGTGCCTACTTCATGAATGATCTCGCCACCTTTTGAAATTGCTTTTTCAGCAGCAGGTAATTTGCCCACAGTAGCCCCTAGATTTTCAAGGATCTGTTTCGCTGTTTTTAAGCCGTGCTCAATTTGTTTTAGCTCACGATCTGACCATTTGAAATGAAATTTCGAAACCGGAATGCCCCATTTATCTTTAACATTTTCATCAATTTCCATGTAGGTATCATCGTTGGGGAGCATTTCTCCGCGCAGCGCAAAGCCAACATAAGATCCATAGGCATCACGAACTTGTTGTTTTAGCTCAATACCATAACCACGTTTATCGCCAGAGACTCCAGAGCCAGGTTGATTAAAACCGCTACTGATCTCAAAGTGATAACCACGAGGAAAATCAAGCTCACCTTTGGCATGTGCTTTGTGTCCCCACCAAGGAATAAATAAATGGTTCCCAGTGTGGCCATCTTCGTTATAACGTGGGCGACCTTTTAATGCTGGAACTTGCGCACCAAGCCAAGCACCGGTTGAATCCATTAAGTTACGACCTACTTGGCCACTTGAGTTAGCTAAACCTTTGGGATGCTTGGCGTGTTTTGAATTTAGCAAAATTCGTGCGGATTCGCAGGCACTAGCAGCAAGGATCACGATATCTGCTGTCAGTGTTTTTTCAGCTACGGTTTGCTTATCTATATAAGTTACACCCGTTACTTTACCGTCATCATTAACAGCGACTGATTTAACCATTGCATCAGTAATTATTTCTAAATTCCCAGTTGCTTTTGCCATAGGTAATAATGAGGTTGTAGTTTGAAACGCCGCACCGATTGAGCAACCATGGCCACAAGGTGTTGCATAAAAGCATGCCATACGATCATCTTTTGGCCGAGTTAATACTGCTCTGTGCATAGGCACGGCAGCGATACCCAGTTTTTTCGCACTGGCAGCAATCAGTAACTCAGGAATTCGCGGCGTTGGTGGTGGCTGTAATACCCCAGGTGCAGATGGTGGCATATCATCAAGGCCGGTATTGGTGCCGCAAATACCCACTAGTTCTTCCGTGATGTCGTACCATGGTGCGATATCATCATAAGTGAAAGGCCAATCTGCGCCGTTGCCATCTTGGCTTTTACCTTTAAAATCATGTTCACTAAAGCGTAATGAGTAACGTCCCCAGTGATTAGTTCTTCCACCTAACATGCGTGCACGCCACCAGTAAAAATCAGTGCCTTTGGCGTTAGTGTAAGGCTCATCAGGAACTTGCCAGCCACCATCGACGGTTGCATCGTAAAAGCCAAAGTTTTTGTCTTTATTTCCTGCGCCCATTAAAGGAGCTTCACTGTTACGGCGAAACATTGGGCTTTCTTTTTTTGGATCGTAATCACGCCCCGCTTCAAGTAATAATACTTTATGGCCTAGTTTAGTTAAGGTATAAGCGGCCATTGCGCCACCTGCGCCGGAGCCAACAACCAGTACTTTATGATCAAATGTAGACATGCTTATAGTTCCTTAATTTTTATATTTTTAAACCACACTTTGTCACCATGATCCTGTAAACCTATGCGACCTTCCTTTGCTGTTGCGAAGTTAGACCAAGTTGCAAATTTACTGTTTTTAACCAAGGTATTCCAAGTACTACTGCCCACAACAATACTGGCAGTGTTGACATCATTTTGCCAAACTTGTAAATGGTCATTAAGCATTCTAATACGCACCGTGTTCCACTCAGTTGCAGGTTTGTGAGCTGAAGTAGGTGGCGTAAATAAATCATAAATAGAGCCAGATAAATGAGAATCTATTTTCGTATCTGAATGACGTTCGTTATCTATAATTTGGATTTCAGGGGCGTGCGAGTAAATATATTTACCCAACTCATCGGCTAGAACAAAAATGCCACTATTGCCAACTTCACTAATTTTCCAATCTAGTTTCAAGTCAAAATTGCGATAGACTTTTTTAGTGAGTATGTCGCCGCCGCCTTTAGTGAGTAACATTGCGCCATTGTCTATGGTCCATTTTGGGCTGAGTGTCTCACTTTTGAAATTGCGCCAGTGCGACATATCTTTGCCATCGAACAGTAATTGCCAGCCAGCTGTTTGTTCTTCTTTAGAAAGTTGGTTATCGGGTGTCTTAGCAAAAGCACTGCTACTAAAAGCCAGTGCAATTGACAACACAGAGATTGATTTAAGCATATAATACCCCTTATTTTTGTGTGTTACTTGTTGCTATTAAACGTATTTTTCAACGTTTTTATTTTTTGTTATAAACAGATGAAGACCAATAAATACAATGATCAGGACAATCGGAAAAACCAGTAGATTTTGTAATACAGCTTGTCCTGCGAGCACTTCAACTTGTTCTACACTGACACTAGTTGTTTGTGCTTGTGTTCGCGCATTATCAATCCAATGGCCTATGACGGGGTTCCAGATGCTCATTGCAAACATGCCAGCTCCACCAATTAACGACATGCCAAGTGCACCTGTTTTTGGGGCATACTCAGCGACACAACCGATCATGGTTGGCCAAAAATAAGTAACGCCAACGGCAAATAGTGCTGCGGCAAGGTAGATGGTATTACCTTGCGCTTGGCTCATTAAAAATATCCCTAGTGTTGAAAAAATGGCTGAGCCCAGTAGGACACCCGATGGACTAAAGCGGTGCACAATCGGGCCCGCAAAAAACCGACCTAATGCCATCAATCCGGTGATCAAAGCTAAAATAACCATAGGCGAAGCGCCTGACGAGCCAAGGATTTGCTCAATCCATTGCTGTGTGCCAAATTCGGTGACTGCTGTCAGTGTCATGCAAATAATGAGAAACAAATACAGCGGCGAGAGTAAGTGTTTTAAGTTGCTGGTGGTTGAATTTTGCTGTGTATCAAACTGTGGAAATTTCGCTTTAAGCATCATCGCACCATAAATAATGGTGGGCACAAGGATCAGCGAAACTTGCCATTGCCAGCTGAAGCTAGCGGATGTCATTGCATTTGAAGCTAATGCACCAATTACGATCCCGCCAGGAAACCAAACATGAAAGCGGTTTAACATAGTGGTGGTGTTTTTAGGATACATTTGGGCGATCAGTGGATTACAACCGGCTTCAACCGATCCATTGGCAAAGCCAATTAAAAAGGTCGAGATCAATAATCCCCAAAAACCATCTGCAGTGATAGTTAAAATAAGTCCGCATAGGTGGCAAATAAACGCTAATGCAACCAACTTTTTAGCACCAATCGCGTTATAAATGATGCCCCCGAGCATGGTTGCAACCGGAAACCCTAAAAATGCCATGGCATTTACCCAGCCTAGTTGTGTACCAGTGAGGCCGAACTGCTCGCCTAGTTGTCCTAAAACGCCAGCCCTTATTGCGAAAGTCATTGATGTGACAATTAATGCAATGCAGCAAAGCCGAAAAATAATACCATTATTGTTGTTATTCATTGTGTGTGACCCTGTTTATTAAATACCTAATATCCGCTTATTTCGCTGATCATTTGTGTCCATTGCGCTAAAGTCATCAAATGCTTTAGCCGTAGGGCGGATCAAATGCTCTTTTATAAATTGTGCGCCTTCTTTCGCCCCATCTTCAGGATGTTTAATGCAACACTCCCACTCCAGAACTGCCCAGCCATCAAAACCATATTGCGTTAATTTGCTAAAGATACTTTTGAAATCAATTTGGCCATCACCTAAGGAGCGAAACCGACCAGGGCGGTCTTGCCAATCTTGATAGCCACCATAAATACCGCTGCGACCATTTGGATTAAACTCTGCATCTTTGACGTGAAATGCTTTAATACGATGGTGATAAATATCAATAAATTCTAAGTAATCAAGTTGTTGTAAAATAAAATGGCTGGGATCATAAAGAATATTTACCCGTGGATGATTATTTGTCGCAGCTAAAAAGCGCTCAAACGTTACGCCATCATGTAAATCTTCCCCTGGGTGAAGTTCATAGCAAACATCCACATCCATTTCATCAAAGTAGTCGAGGATTGGCAGCCAGCGTTTCGCAAGTTCTTGGAATCCTTGCTCTACCAGTCCTTTTGGACGCTGCGGCCAAGGGTAAAAAGTATGCCAAAGTAGCGCTCCTGAAAAAGTCACATGGCTTTTTAAGCCCAAATTTTTACTGGCTTTAGCAGCCATCATTAACTGATTGATGGCCCATTTAGTTCTGGCTATAGGATCACCGCGTAGTGCTTGAGGGGCAAAATTGTCAAACATGTCATCATATGCCGGATGAACGGCTACGAGCTGCCCTTGTAAATGAGTTGATAACTCTGAAATTGTAAGCCCCGCCTGCGCAGCAATACTAGTCACTTCATCGCAATAATCTTGGCTTTGGGCTGCTTTTTCTAAATCGAAAATACGAGAATTTGCAGTCGGTAGCTGAATTGCTTTGTAGCCTAAATTTGCTGCCCACTGACAAATAGTGGCAAAGCTGTTGAAAGGAGCTTCATCGCTGATGAATTGCGCTAAGAAGATCGCTGGACCTTTAATTTGTTTCATTTTTTATCCAATTTTAAATGGTTGCCACTTAGTGTCTTTGCCCGACGCTGCTACAGCATTTTCTATAAATGCCATTCCGCGAATTGCTTCTTTAATACCAGGCACGTCAAAGTCATGGTTAGATGCTGAGTATCCGGCTTTTTTTGCGTGAATTTGTTTTGCAAAATTGACATAGATATTGGCAAATGCTTCAAGGTATCCTTCTGGATGACCTGCAGGTGTTCGCAGTGAATTTTGTGCCGCAGTACTTTTTAGGCCAACACCTGCACGTAATAGGGTGGTTGGCGCGTTATGACTTTTGAGCCACAAACTATTTGGTTCCATTTGTGACCACTCAAGACTTGCTTGATCGCCATAAATACGCAAATTAAGATTGTTTTCTTCTCCTAAGGCAACTTGGCTAGCAAGAAGAACTCCCTTAGAGTTGTTGTTAAAGCGCAGTAAAACGGTGCCATCATCATCGAGTGTTCTGCCTGCAACAACATGATTTAAGTCAGCGCATAGTGCGGTGATTTCTAGGCCGCTCACGTATTCAGCTAGATTTGCAGCATGCACTCCTATATCAGCTATACAACAACTAATACCGGCCTTATCAGCATCTAAACGCCATTTGGCTTGTTTGGCATTTTCATCTTCGCTGGTGGCAAGCCAACCTTGACTGTACTCAACAATAATTTTACGAATAGCGCCCAGCTCGCCATCAGTAATACGTTGGCGTGCTTCTTTGATCATCGGATAACCAGTGTAGGTATGAGTTAATCCGTATAAACAATCACTGGCTTGCAGAGTTTTTTCTAATAACAGCGCTTGTTCTAAATTTAGGGTGGCTGGTTTATCTGATAAAACGTGAAAACCTGCTTCAATCGCACACTTTGCAATTGGGAAATGCAAATGATTTGGCGTCACTATTGCCACAAAATCAATTCGTTGATCGGCAGGTAACTTAGCTTCTTCGCTAAACATTTGTTGGTAGCTGTCATAGCAACGAGTTGGATTTATTCCTAGCATTGCAGCAGTAGCTTGGCTGCGTGTTGGATCTGAACTAAAGGAGCCTGCGACTAACTCAATTAAGCCATCTAAGCGTGCAGCAATGCGATGGATTGCACCAATAAATGCACCTTGTGCACCACCGACCATCCCCATGCGGATTTTGGCATTATTCATGAAAAAAGCTCCATGTCAGTAATCGTCTACTGAGTTTAGTTAATATCATGTTATTGATAATAGAGAATGAACAGCGTAAGGGATAATAAAAATTCGGTTGACAATGCAATAAAATCGGCGTTTTATGTATTATTATAAATTCATATTTATAGAATATATTATTATGGAAGTGCAAGGGATCATAAATAAAGCGGGTGTAAATCAACTGATCGCGGCATTTGATTTATTACCCGATATTTTGTTCTGGGTGAAGGATTCTGATAGTCGAATTCTATACGCAAATCAACATTTTATTGAACATCAAGGGTATAAGTCATTAGAGCAAATTTTACTGAAAACTGATTTTGATTTTTCATCCAAGCACTTAGCATTTCAATACGTCAATGACGATAAACGTGTAATGAATGGCTATGTTGTTACTGATCGTTTGGAGCTAAACCAAACCTCAAATGGTGAATTGGCCTGGTTTTCAACGTCCAAAAAAGCAATTTTAGCTGACGATGGTCAAATACTGGGCACCTATGGCGTTACACGACATTTACAAAAAACATCAAAGGCTTTATCGCATGTAAGAGCGATTGAAGGGCCAGTAAATTATATACGTGAACACTATCATCGTAATATCTGTATTGAAGAACTTGCCGAGCTTGCTCATTTATCGGTAAGTGCGTTAGAGCGGCGTTTTAAAAAACATTTAGCAAAAACACCTAATCAATTTATTAATGAAATACGTTTAGAAAACGCACGTAAGCTACTTGTTGAAACTCGTTTACCTATTTCACAAATAGCCTATCAATGCGGTTTTTCTGAGCCTAGCTATTTTAGTAAACAATTCAGACGCTTATTTGGTGAGATCCCCTCGCAAATGCGCGACCAAATTGAGCCCTAAGCCAGCCGTTTGGCTAATTGAATAGCGCCTTGCTCGGGCAGGTAATGCGCATCACATAGATAACCTTGTGCTTTGGTAGATAACCAAGGAGTAATTTTCTCGGCTGTGCCTCCCATTAATGTAATGTTGTGATAGCCGTGGCTAACTAAATGATCGATATAACGGGTAATATAGCGCGCTGCTTGCTCTAAAATAATAATGGTCCAAGGATCATCTTGCATTGCGAAAACTAAAGGCGCAAAACCGGCAAAGTAAGCGGGTTTTGCATTGAGTGCTAATTCTGTCAGCTGGTTACTTGTATCACAATTAAGCTGTGCCAATAAGGTATTTATTAATGGGCTTGAGGGGGATAAGCCATCTAAAACCTCTAATGCATAACGAAATAAAGTTAAACCAATCCAGCCTCCGCTTGCGCCATCACTTAATAATAATCCATGGCCTCCTAATTCAATAACGTTACCGTTTTTTATTGCTCCAGCACAAAAGCCAGTGCCTAAAATAATAATCGCACCACTGTTATCACCATGGGCACCTTGGCAGGCTATGTGTAAGTCAGTTGAAAAGTTAAATTGTGCAAATGGATGCTGCCACTGTGCCATCTTTTTATTTGCACCGGCAATGCCAGCGCCAGCGAGTCCGGCATAGGCATAAATTGCCCCAAGTGTTGATAGCCCTAAACCAGCCTGTTGTAATGCGTGTGTTGTTGCATCAATAATGGATTGCTGCGCCACTTCAACAGAGGTTGCAATATTTGCTGCACCGCTTACTGCCTCTGCAAGTAGGGTGCCTTGTGCGTTTTCAAGCCTGACTCGGCATTTTGTACCGCCGCCATCAATACCTAAATACAGCGGCGGTTGAAAGTGGTTAGTCATTTTTAGCCTGCTCGTTAGTTCGTTGATTTAAAATTGCGTTAATTAATAACGGATCCACCCAGCCATCCTTGTTGTGTACGCCGGAGTAGGCATGTAGTGACACTAAATTATTGTTGGCAAGTTGCCAAAGTGTACTTGCATTATCAGTGGTTACGCCACCACCAATAACAATTTCTATATGATCATTGGCGTGGCTAATGATTGTTTGTAAATGATTAAGACCTTGCATAACGCCTTTATCATCAGTCCATTTAGTGCCATTTGTGAGGATACGATCAATGCCCAGTTCAGTTAATAGGCCAATTGCCTGTTCGCTGTCTGCTATACAATCAAAAGCGCGATGAAATGTCGTTGCTAAATTATATTTATGTGCGCAGGCAATAAGCGATGTGGTAGCTGCGATATCAACGTCATTGGCGTTTAGCGCACCAAAAACAACACCGGTAGCACCTGCGTGCGCCGCGTGTGCTATTTGTGTAAGCATTAGCTTCAGTATTGTTGCATCAACAATAAATTGATTCGCAACAGGTCGTATCATGATAAGCAACTCGCCTTCTGAGGGCATTGCATGAGCTGCGATAGTCATTGCTGTTGCACTAGGAGTGAGACCTTCAAGTTGCATTGTGCTGCAAAGTTCAATTCTAGAGGCGCCAGCTGTAAATGCGGTTTTTACATTATCAGCTAACTGAATATGATCATCTGCGTTTAAACAGACTTCTAAATTTTTACGCATTGTTTCGTTCCAAAATACCAGCGATGTTGTTAACAATAAAATATTTAATAATAGTTGATACTATCAGAATAAATAAAACTCAGTTATAAATCAGTTGTTTATTTTTGTTTTTTACTTTTCATGAATATGAAAAGTGTTTTTATATGCCATTAATTTAAGTTGATGACTATAAACTAGCTCAGCACTGATTGGATCTTTTTTTAACCTTAACGCCGATTTTGTCCTAGAGGCAACCGAATTTCTATTATCACTTTCTTCGACAGAACCCTATTCTTGAAAAGCAGTTTAACAAGCTATTAACCCAGTTCTGAAATGCCTTAAGGTTTACCCACAGGGATTATCATGGGTTTTAAAGTGCTTTAACACAACTAACCACACACAATAATACTGGAGATAAACATGACCAATAATAAGAACAGTCGTGAATCGGCGGATCTTGCACGGCGGTTTAAGAAATCTGCATTGCTGCTAGCGTTGATGGCAAACTGTCATGGCGTATACGCACAAGAAGAACAAAAAGCACCAGAAAACGACCTAGAAGTAATTGAAGTTAGAGGCATTCGCGCCTCGGCAGCTGAAAACTTAGCGATTAAGCGGTTGTCTAATGCAACCGTTGACGCCATTACCGCAGAAGATATTGGTAAGTTCCCAGATAAGAATGTCGCGGACTCATTGCAACGTGTGCCAGGGGTCATTATACAACGGGATGGCGGTGAGGGCGCCTCTGTCAGTATTCGTGGTTTATCATCGGACTTAACCTTCACCCAATTAAATGGCAACTTTATAGCATCGTCGCCCGGTGAACCATCGCGTTCATTTTCATACGCATTATTACCTGCAACTATGATCCAACGCGTTGAAGTATATAAATCTTCAGAAGCTCGCCTTGATGAGGGCGGAATCGGCGGTACGGTCTTGTTGTATAGCCGTAAGCCTCTAGATATGGATAAAAACTCTGGGATCATTAATTTTGAAACCAGTAATTCTGATATTACCGATAAGTATGAACCTCAATTTAGCGGTATTTATTCATGGAAAAATGATGATGAAGACTTTGGGGTTTTAGTGGGTTATACAAAACAAGACCGCACTAATCGCTCACAAAGCTCGCGTATCAATATCATGAATAAAAATTATCTTTATTCTGAAATGAAAGATAATCAAATGGTTGAAGACGGGGCGCAAGGTTATGCTGCTCAAAGTATGGTTCAGGAAGTCTTAAACGAAGAGCGAAATCGAACTGGGATCCAGTTTACTACTCAATGGCGACCAACTAGTAACTTAGAGCTTGGCTTTAATTATTTTAATTTTAAATTGGGCCAAGACTCAATTTTAAATCAATTAGAATACCCAGAATGGAACAATAACGATAATTTCTGGACCGATGTCCGTGTTGATGAAGAGTCTCAGTTTGTTACAGGTATAGACTACTCTGTTGGTGCATCAGGCACTCAGGCTGTTTCTCCTATTCCACGTATTAATGGTGAATATACGATTGAAGAATCCAGCTCTGATACATATGATTTTTATGCTAAATACGAAGGTGATAATTACAACGTTAAACTAGTGCTGGGCCATACCGAAGCTGAAGGTGGCCCTTCACAAAAGTATCGTGCCGCTTATTATGCAAATGAATCCTCGCTTTACTATGGTTACGATTTTTCTGATGGGCGCATGACCACCTATATGGATCCAAGTATGATCAGTAACTTGGCTGCAGGCATTGGTGGTGAACCCGATGTAACAGCCACCGATTCTAGTTTTGTGACCGGTACTCAAGAAGAAGATTACGGACAGATTGATTTTGACTATTTTGTGGATTATGGCGTAATTGAAACGTTGCATTTTGGTGCGAAATATCGCAAAGGTAAAATTCATCGCGATACTCGCAACAGCTTTTATCTCTCTCCAGATTTTGATATAGCAAAAGGTGAAGCTGAAGGCACCATTGATTTAGATGATGATTATTCTAAAAATGGCGGCATACCGGATATTGCAGATTTAATTTATTCAGATTCATTAGGTAACTTGTCTGATGTAATTAATACGAACTTATTCCCAGCCGTAAACTGGCATAAATACCAAGATTACCTGAATGAAAACTTTGTTCATTATACGCGTATAGAACCTAACTATGTTTATAGTGTTGAAGAAGAAATTACAGCGGCTTATGTGCAAGCTGATTATCGTTTTTCACAAGTCCGGGGTAACTTGGGTGTACGCGTAGTGCGCACCAAAACGACCACCGGATCATCAGATAAAATCACCTACCGATTAGATTGGAAGGACGACAATGGCAATGAATTACCAATCGACCAACAACGTGTAGAAGACTTTGTTTTTATTGAAAAAGAGAGTACAGAAACAAAGGTACTGCCCAGCTTTAATATAGCCTGGGATATCGATGACAACTGGGTACTACGTGGAGCGGCATCACAAACCATGGCTCGTCCTGGTTATGATGATTTAGGCCAGTTTCAGACTTTAACGTACACGTCGAATGAATACTCAACGGATCGCTCATCGGCAGACAATTTTGATGCAATTATTGATGGCGAAGGGTGGACAGGATCCGGTGGTAATAACCAGCTAGCGCCATTTGAGTCAACCCAATTTGATATGTCTTTAGAATACTACTACGGAGCTGGCTCTGGCTTTGGTATTGCGTTATTTAAAAAAGATGTTGATAACTTTGTTGTGCCTTTAATAATTGATGTTACCCGCAGTGCACCGGACATTTCATTTAATTTACCTAACGCAGGTGATGAGCAAGTAAATGTCAGTGGCGACAATTTTGCAGTTAGGGATTTTAGCACTGTAGCTAATGGTACGAATGCTTCTTCTGAAGGGGCTGAGTTTTTTATCCAACACTTCTTTGATAATGGCTTTGGTCTTTATGCTAATTATACCCGCAATAACACTAATCAAGCCAATGTAGAGCTTGATGGCGAAAAGGTGGGAGAGTCACCTTTGATAGGTAGTTCTAAATACCAAATGAATTTATCGGTATTTTATGAAGATGACTTATTCAGTGTTCGCGCCTCATACAATAAGCGCGGTCCAACGGTTCAAGGCTACAACGCCTCATGGGAAATGAACTATTACAATGAAGCCTATGATCAGGTAGACGTCAATGCAAGTTATAACTTGACTGATGCTCTCGTGTTATCTGCTTCCGTTATTAACCTCACTCAATCAGATACTTACATGCATCTAGGTGACGATACTAAAAACCGCTTTATTCAAAATGCATACAGTGGTCGTCGTTTTTACGCAGGTGCAACTTACCGCTTTTAATAGCGCAAGGTGAGACGGAACAAATAACCAAAATCGTATAGAGGAATAAACATGAATAAGCCCAAACTTAGTAAAATATCTAGCATTATGCTGGTAGCAATGATCGGCCTATCAGGATGTGGTGGTGCTGATGATCCGGATCCGACTGATATCCCAGCAAAAATTGATATTACCTCTGCTGATATTACCGGTAGTGCAGTGAAAGGGACATTAGGTTTTGCAACGGTCACTGTAAAGCAAATGAATGGCTCAGATATTAAGGTGACGTCTAATAGTCAAACCGATGCTGCTGGTATGGTAAATCTGAGCATAGAAAGTCAACAAGGCTTTGGTATTAACGGTATGTTTAAGATGACCGTTAATACGGATGCTAACTCAACGATGATCTGTGATGCGCCCAGCTGTGCTGAACACCTAATCGGTGAACAGATCAGTGGCACTGAGATTGCTGACCTGCAGTTAGCGACTTTAACATATGTTGATGTGCCTTTCGCATCCACAAGTGATGGCGTAGCAGACGCTAATTTTCAAGTAAATGCTTTAACTACAACCGCTACTAACTTAGTTGAGCAAGGTATTGTCAATGGTTTAAATGTTGCTGTGCGTGAGTTATATGAATTAGCTTTATCGGATAACTCGCGTTTAGTACTAAAAGCACTGGGGATCGACAGTAAAGCCAATGTATTTAAAACCCAATTGATCAGTGCCGAAAGCTACGATAATTTTGTAGTAGGCCAAGATTGCGATAGTGAAGGTAATTGTATTGACCAATTGGCCGACATTAATATTATTAAACTTTCTTTAGCTAACGCAGTATTTGCAAGTATTAGTAAAGATGAAACTGTCGCGGGTGTTATTAACGAACTTATTAGCGCGATTAACTTAGCCAATGACGGGGATGTAGTCGCTTTACAGCCATTGCGTGAGCGAATGTTGAAAACCATTGCTGGTTTTCCTTACCTAGATAAATTAGCGCTATCAGCTGAGGATGTCATTGATGTTGCGCTCCCTTTTCTTGAAAGTGCCGCATCTAGTGGCCCTGTTAAAGAAATTACCAATGCTGAAAATCTTGCTACAGCAACGATCACAGCTCGTAATCGCATAAGTGACAACGAAGCTGAAAGTAAAGCATTTGATGGTGACACGAACACCAAGTGGCTTGATCATAATGATTGGTCAGGTGCGCCAAGTGAGCAAGACCCATCTTGGATCCAAGTTGATTTCGCTGAAAAAGATGCTGTTAATAGCGTGTTCATTACGAGTGCTAATGATGCTGAGTCTCGAGATCCTCAAAACTTTAATATTCAAGGTTCTGTCGATGGCGAAAACTGGCTAACCTTGGCTAAATTTATTGGTGAGAACTTTGATGAGCGTTTCCAACGACGTGAGTTTCGTTTTGACAATGGTTTAGAATTTTACTCATATCGTTTAAATATCACTAAAAATAGAGGTGATGATGGTTTAATGCAGTTATCAGAGATTGCTTTTGTGGGGCCTATAAATGCAAGTGTTGATCACGCAGAACCAATTGGCAGTGCTGTAATATCTGCAAGTGCAGGTGAGAGTTATGCACTGGCATTTGATAATAATGACGACACAAGTTGGGTCTCTGATGTGCCTTCAACTGAAGTACCCGTTTCGATAACAGCTACGCTCGCACAAGCCGCTGCCGTTGATAAGTTAGTACTGATCTCAGATGCTCAAAACGCAGATGGTGATCCCGCTACATTTTCACTTGCTGCAAGTAATGATGATGGGCAAACATGGGTTCATTTAGCTGATTATTCAGATGAAAAATTTGAACGTCGTGGTGAAAGGTTATCGTTTGCGACCAATAATACACTGGCATTTTCTAGCTATCGTTTAAGCATAACTAAAACCGCCGCTGGCGCTGGGGTAAAAATTGCTGAGATTGCCTTGGTAGGACCTAAAGTGGCAGATTTAAATCATGCGTTATCAGCCGATGCAATAATTACTGTTCGTAATCAGATTGGTGATGGTGAGGCGGGTGTTAAAGCGTTCGATGGTGATGTTGATAGCAAATGGTTGGACCATAATGATTGGACTGGCGCGCCAAGCGCTGAAAATCCATCTTGGGCAATGGTACAGTTCACTACTACGACAGCGGTTAATAAGCTGGCACTAACAAGTGCAAACGATGCTGACTCACGCGATCCGCAAAACTTTAACTTAGCAGCGTCAAATGATGGTGAAAATTGGATCACACTTGGTGCTTGGTTAGGTGAGAACTTTGAGCAGCGTTTTCAACGACGTGTTTTCACTTTTACTAACGATTTAGGTTTTAGTTTTTATCGCTTCAATATAACTAAAAACCGTGGCGACGATACGCTGATGCAAATAGCAGAGATCGAGCTAATAGGTCCGCAGGTTGCTTCAGTTGATCATTCTGCAACTGCCTCATCAGTCCTTGCAGGTACTGGCGAGCAAGAGGGAGTGGTAGAAAGTAATGCAACGGATGATGATAAAGCGACTATATGGACGGCAGCCACTGAAACTATGCCTGTATGGCTTGATGTTGCATTACCTCAAGCACAGATTGTCACTAATATCGCAATCACGAATGGCAGTGATAGTAACAACAAAGATCCGAAAAACTTCACCTTACAAGGCTCAAATGATGGCGGTAAAACATGGTTAGAAATAGCGAGCTTTAAAGACGAGGAATTTGAACAATTAAACCAACGACGTCTCTTTACAATAGGGAATGGTTTTGCCTTTAGCTTATATCGCTTAAGTATTAGTGCTAACAATGGCGATGCCCAGCAAGTTCAAGTTTCTGAACTCGAACTAATAGGCCCACAGCAACCATTTTAGTTTTGATTTTTTTGGCAGCTTGTGAGTGCTAAATAGCGCTCCAAGCTACCTATTTTTTAGGTGAAACGGTAAATAATATGTTGTTTAAGAATAAACTTTCGCGATTAAAAAGGTGCTCTGCCATTTTAATAAGCCTTTTATTATGCAGTTTTTATGTGACTGCTGAATCTGCAGCCGGATCTCAACAGCGTGGGCTGCATATTTTTTATTACAGTTGGTATGGCAACTTAAAAGTTGATGGTCAATGGGCGCACTGGGATCATCAGGTATTACCTTACGGTGATCAACCTATTGTGGGACGTAAAGGCTACCCAGGCGGCGATGACATTGGTGCTAATTTCTATCCTGAATTAGGTACTTACAGTGCAAACGACGAAGCAATTATGGATACACATTTGGCGATGATGAAGCAAGCAGGGGTTAGCGTAATTATATTAAGTTGGTGGGGTGATAGCGATTTTGGTACCAGTTCAGTGCCCGTTTTTATGGATAAAGCCGCTAAAATCGGCCTTAAAGTTAACTTCCATATTGAACCTATCTATCACAGTGCAGCTGAATTTTTACAGGTAGTAAAACAGCTAGACCAGCGCTTTGGGCAACATCCCGCTTTATATCATTACCAAGGCAAGCCATTATATTATGTTTATGACTCATACAAAATGCCAATCAGTGAATGGCAGAAAGTGTTGCTACCAAAAGGCGAATTAACAGTCAGAGGTAAAACGTATGATGCTAACTTTATAGGGCTGTGGGTTGATGAAGGTGAGGAGTCATTCTTTTTAAACAGTGGTATGGATGGCTTTTATACCTACTTTGCTGTTGATGGGTTTGTTTATGGCAGTACCACTAAAAACTGGCCATACCTAGCTAAGTGGGCAAAGCAACATAATAAACTATTTATTCCAAGTGTCGGTCCTGGGTATGCAGACGATAGGATTCGTCCGTGGAACAAAAAAAACTTCAGAGCACGCGAAGCTGGAAAGTACTACGACACGATGTTTAAAAAAGCAATTGCAGTGGCTCCAACCTTTATCGGAGTGACCTCATTTAATGAATGGCACGAAGGGACTCAGATCGAGCCTGCGATTGAGAAGCAAGTGGGTGACTATAAGTATCTTGATTACGGCCCTTTAGCTGCTGATTACTATTTAAAACGAACTCATTATTGGAGTGAACGTTTTCAACAGTCTTTAAATATACGCTCAGTTAAAGATTAAACAGATATACCAACCCTATATGCAAGTCGTGGTTAAATTAAATCGCTTGCTTTTGATTTACAGCCGATGCTCGCAAATTTAATGAGGAACAATAATGATCACTAACAGACGTGACTTTTTAAAGTTATCAGCTATTTCAAGTGCTGTTGCATTAATACCGTTTAAGACAGTAGCTAAAAGTAAAGTTAATAAGCCTATCGTCGTCTCAACGTGGCAACATGGTATAGCGGCTAATAAAGCCGCGTGGCAGGTACTTGCTGAGCATGGTAAAGCCATTGATGCTGTGGAAGCCGGTGTGCGAATTCCTGAAGCAGACCCGAATGTGATGACAGTAGGATATGGTGGTTATCCAGACAGAGAAGGGAACGTTACCCTCGATGCCTGCATTATGGATGAAAATCAAAACTGCGGCTCTGTTGCATGTTTACAACATATTAAGCATCCCATCTCGGTTGCCCGGTTAGTGATGGATAACACCCCGCATGTGATGTTAGTAGGTGAAGGGGCGCTGCAATTTGCTAAATCACAAGGGTTTATAGAAGAAAACTTATTAACCCCGCAAGCTAAAAAGGCCTGGCAAGATTGGCTGGTGGAATCAAAATATGCGCCCGTGATCAATATTGAAAACCACGACACAATCGGCATGTTAGCGCTTGATAGTAGTGGCGATTTATCTGGGGCGTGTACCACTAGTGGCGCGGCCTTTAAAATGTCTGGCAGAGTAGGTGATTCGCCCATTATAGGTGCAGGTTTGTACGTTGATAATGAAGTCGGTGCTGCAACGGCAACGGGCATGGGCGAGTTGATGATAAAAACGGTAGGCTGCCATTTAGTAGTTGAAATGATGCGCCAAGGTATGACACCTACTCAAGCGTGTAAGGCCGCAGTTGAGCGAATTGCTCATAAGCTGGGTGATTATAAACAGTTTCAAGTCGGTTTTTTAGCCTTGAGTAAATCTGGTGAATATGGCTCTTATTGTATTCAACCTGGTTTTAATTATGCAGTAACCTCTAAGACAGGAAGTAAATTACTAGATGCGGCGAGTATTTTGTGAATTATTAAGGAACTAACGGAATTTTTAATTATGATTTTATTGAATAATTTTATATAAATTAAAGGGTGAATATTTACCGTTTAAATTGTTTTTTATTGTGGTTTACGCCGATTTTATACTGATTCACACCGAAAATATATTATCACTTTATATACAGTAACCTTATCCTAACTGTGACCTTTACAATTTATTAACCGCATGAGTTAGTGGCTGTAAAGATATAATAAATCACTCGACGTAACTAGAAATTTGCTGAGTGAAATATAACACACACAATGATGGAGATTGGTATGGCTGATTATAGTAACATTAATAAATCAACTGAACTTTCACGAAAATTTAATAGATCAGTATTATTTTTAGCATTAATGGCTGCTTGCAATGTCGCGTATGCAGATCAAAAAGATAATCAAAATAACGATGACTTTGAAGTGATTGAAGTTCGTGGAATACGCTCATCAGCAGCACAAAACCTTGCGATTAAAAGGCTATCTACAGCAAATGTCGATGCAATTACAGCTGAAGATATTGGTAAATTTCCAGATAAGAACGTCGCAGATTCGTTACAGCGAGTTCCTGGTGTACTTATTGATCGCGACGGTGGTGAAGGCAGTCGAGTCAGTATTCGTGGCACATCTCCAGATTGGACACTAACCCAACTCAATGGTAATTACCTTGCTTCATCAGATACAGGCGTACCGAGTAGAAGCTTCAATTATGCGCTATTACCAGCCAGTATGATTAGTAGCGTGGAAGTTTATAAAAGTGCAGAAGCGCGTATAGATGAAGGGGGGATTGGTGGGACTGTTATTTTAAATACTCGCAAGCCTCTTGAGATGGATCAAAATTCAGGCGCTTTAAGTGTTGAAGCAACTTACGATGATGTTTCTGAGGACTTACAACCTCAACTTAATATACTTTATTCATGGAAGAATGATGATGAAAGTTTCGGTATTTTAGCCGGCTATACACGACAAGATAGAACTGTTACAACAGTCTCTAATGTAGCGTCGGGTTGGCGTTTTTACTCAGATACAGTTGAAGGTGCAGATCAGTCAGCAATTGTCGATCAAGCAACAGGTGAGGTTTATAACAATGTGTGGGCACCATCGGGTATGCATGTAAAAAATGCTAACCAAGATCGAACACGTGATGGTTATCAGCTTGCTATCCAATGGATGCCAACAGATAGGTTAGACCTAAATTTTAACTATTTTGGCGCTAAGCTTGGTTATGATCAAACTGGACAAGAAGTGTTTTTCGCTGAATGGAATGATAATCACAATCCATATTTCGGGGTTAAGCTAGATGAAGACACTGTTGTTGCTTATGGAAATGCAGATAATGGTCTATTAAATGATAATAATTTTGGGGATGCTGATGTTAACGATGGTGTTCCAGTAAGGCGTGGGCTTTTATCACCTCAATTGACTGCAAGAGAACGTTTTGGTGAATCAAAATCAAACTCTTTTGATTTTGATGCGACTTATTATGGAAATGGTTATTCACTTTCAGTCCAAGTTGGTCATACCGAAGCTAAAGGTGGTACATCAAAAGAAACTTACGCAAACATAGATGCTCGCCAAGGTTCAGTTAACAGTTGGTTTTTTAATATAGAAAATGGTAAGCCTAGCTACGAAGTTTCCACAGATTTATCAAAAGATAAACAAGCATACCAATACTATGATTGGTTTGATTCTTATTCATCAGAAAATAAAGACTCTGAAGATTACATTCAATCGGATCTTAAAATAGATTTTGATGGTGATTTTTTTACCAGTTTTTTTGTCGGAGCAAAGTATCGACAACATGAAATTAAAGGTATAAGAAATGATTTTCGTTGGGATGATGGCATCGCTGATAACGGTGGTTACCGAGGTTATTTATCTGGTAATGAATGGTTTCACAATCCTGACTTTCATCCAGACGCAGAAAGTTTAGTAAGTGATACCATTATTGATAACAGTGCCGGAAACACTGGTGCTTTTGATTTCCTTGCCTTTGATTTCGCTGCTTTAGAACAGTATCTTTTAAATAACTTTAGCCCAACTGTAGTTCCAACATTATCTGGAACGTATACCTTAGAGGAAAATATTTGGTCGGTCTATGCACAAAGTAATTTTCAATGGCGTGATTTGAGGGGGAACTTTGGCGTTCGTTACGTTAATACTGAACTAAGTACATTAACTTATGATGATGTAATAGGCCAAGATAGTAATGATACGGCCCCTAATGAGCGCTCAAGTGACGATGGGGAATGGCTCCCTAGCTTGAATTTAGCATGGGATGTGAACGATGATATTGTTGTGCGTTTTGCTGCAGCACGCGCTATGTCACGTGTCAGTTATTCAGATTTGAGCCAAGCTGAGTCGTATGGGCCACCGGTTAATATAAACTCACCCGATTCTTGGACTGGGCGTGGTAGAGGCACTTCGGTTAATACAGGTTTAGATCCTATGCTGTCAGATCAGCTCGATTTAGGCGTTGAATGGTATTATGGTGACGGCTCTGCTTTGGGTGCTACATTATTCAATAAGGATATTTCTAACTTGCCTATTTCTTCTCTCGAAATTGTACAACGTGAGCACGATTGCTGTAATGGGCCGATTGAAGTGGAAATGAATACTAAAGTGGGGGGAGGTGAAGCTCAGTCAACAGGTATAGAACTTTTTTTCCAACATTCATTTGAAAGTGGATTTGGTGTTTTAGCTAACTACACATTTACGGACACTAGCACCAGCGAAGTTACCAATGAGGGTGAAAAAACAGATGCTGAAATCCCAGGAACAGCCAAACACCAATATAATCTTTCAGTGTATTTTGAAAATGATGACTTTAGTGTAAGGGCATCTTATAACTGGAAAGATGATCGTGCAAATGGCATCCATAAAGGTTACAACATGTATACGAAAGATTATGGTCAGTTAGATGTTAATGCGGCTTATAGTTTGACTGAGCAGTTGTCATTAACAGCCTCTGTGGTTAACTTAACTGAGGAAGTTGAAGAAGGTTATTGGAAACAAAGTAATCGCTTTACTTATAACCAGTATTCAGGACGACGCTTTTATTTAGGTGCTAATTATAGTTTCTAAAAATTATAATTTATAATATAAATTTAAAGGGTATTCTTTAGTTGGGATGCCTATTTTATTTAAATTTTAAGGTTTATTAATCAGACTTTAATTAAATAATAAAGCTAAGTAGTAAAAATAAGCATTAGATTTTTTATGCTATTAAAATGTGAAAAGGGCGCTGTAATAGCGCCCTTTTAGTTATTTCTTTTCTTTCTCTTCGTCAGGTAAAGTGACGTTGAGTTCTAATACCGCTAAGTCATCTTCGTTTTGATCGAATTGGACTTGAACCGCGTCATTACTGATGTTGACGTATTTACGGATAACATCAAGAATATCCTGTTTCAATTGTGGCAAGTAATCAGGTGTACCACGCTGTGAGCGCTCATGCGCAACAATGATCTGCAATCGCTCTTTTGCTAGTGACGCTGTATTTTTCTTTTCTGAGCGGAAGTAGTCAAGTAGTGACACGTTAACCTCCAAATATCCGTTTGAACAAACCTTTCTTTTCTACATCTAAGAAGCGAAATTCGACTGTTTCACCTAATAAGCGATTAATTGCATCGGCATAAGCTTGCCCAGCATCAGACTCTGTATCTAATATAACTGGCTGGCCTGAGTTTGATGCACTTAATACCGCTTGTGATTCAGGTATTACACCTAACAATTCGATAGAAAGAATATCTTGCACATCTTCAACTGACAGCATTTCACCTTTAGCTACTCGCTCTGGGTTATAGCGAGTCAGTAATAAATGTTCTTTTATGTTTTCAAGTCCTTCTTCAGCACGTTTAGATTTGCTATGCAAAATACCTAAAATACGGTCTGAATCGCGAACTGATGAAACTTCAGGGTTCGTTGTTACAATTGCTTCATCAGCAAAGTACATTGCCATCATAGCGCCGGCTTCAATTCCTGCTGGCGAATCACAGACGATATAATCAAAGTCTTTTTTCAGCTCGTTTAATACGCGTTCAACACCTTCGCGAGTTAAAGCATCTTTATCGCGAGTTTGTGAAGCAGGTAATAAAAATAATTTATCTACCCGTTTATCTTTGATAAGTGCTTGATTTAAATTTGCTTCACCGTTTATAACGTTAACAAAATCATAGACAACGCGACGTTCACAGCCCATGATCAAATCAAGGTTACGTAAACCGATATCAAAATCTATAATGACTGTTTTATAGCCCTTAAGTGCTAAACCTGTGCCAATTGCAGCACTTGATGTAGTTTTACCTACACCACCTTTACCTGACGTAACGACAATGACTTTTGCCATAAGATTTATCCTTTAACCAAAGCTGAAATTTCTAATGATTCATTTTTTTGTTGGATTTGTGCAGCGTTGCCCCAGAACTCACCTTGCAGAGAATCGCTGATCCAGTAGTTGCCATTGATAGAAACAAGTTCTGCTTCTAATTTTTGGCAAAAAATACGTGCTTCGTTGTAACCTTGTGCGCCTGCTATTGCACGACCACGTAATGTGCCATAAATATGTACATTGCCATCAGCAATCACTTCTGCACCATGGCTTACCGCACCAATGACGATTAAGTCACGGTCTTTAGCATACACTTGTTGACCAGAGCGCACTGTGCCATTGATGACTTGGGCAGGTAAGTAAACTGTTTTCTCAACAATTGAAGTATTACTCTGCTTTGTAACAGGTTCACTCTTAACGTCTTGTGAATAATTTAAAACTGAGAGCCCAGCGGCTTTGGCTTGCGTATGTTGCTCATCAGAGCCATTACAGACTCCAACAGCATTAAAGTTCATTCGTTCTAATAAAGACTTTAGATGAACAAAATCAACAAGATTATTTTTTATCTCAATTAAATTAACAACAATAGGAGCACCCTCAAAAAAACGAGGGGCTTGGGCAATTTTTATATACAGTTGCTCAGCTAACAGGTTTATATCAGTACTATAAAGATGTAAAACTGATAACGTAAAAAGATTCCCTTTTAGCTCAAAAGTTTGGTCCGACATACACGCTCAATTGAATAGTGTGATCAGAAATCAATTTTAGATAAACGCAGGCTGAATAAGGCCTGTGTTTATATGGATAAGGTGAAATTTCTAATCTAATTTTTCTAACTTATTATGACTCTCATGTTATAGTGTGCAGCACTGTTAAGCAAGATTTTATAGGGTCATAATGCTGACTGCGGTATATAAAAGTAAGAAAAAAGCGGATACCTTCCTTTTTGTAGAAAAAAGAGATGATTTTAGCAAGGTACCGGAACCTTTAATGGCTATGTTCGGTCAACCTCATTACGTAATGTTAATTAATTTAGCAAAACGAACGCATTTAGGCGGGGCTGATTTAAGTTTAGTTGAGAAATCATTAACTGATGTCGGGTTTTATCTCCAGTTACCGCCACCTGAAGCTAACTTACTAGCTGAGCATAGAAAACAAAATGGAGTTGATAGTGACTAAACATATAATGACTAAATTGGCTGCAATTTTATGTAGTGCCTGTATCAGTACATCGGCACTGGCCAAGACCCAAGCACAATTTGATGAATATGTTGCAGGTTTAAAACAAGAAGCAGCACAAAAAGGCTACGATAGTCAATTAATTGAAGATGCCTTCGCTACAGCACACTTTAAAGAAAAGGTAATTTCTGCTGATAAAAATCAGCCTGAAGTTAAAGAAACCTTAGAGACTTACTTACCAAAGCGTGTGCCACAATGGAAAATTGACCGTGCACGAAAGCTATACGCTGAAAATAAAGATATTTTAGAACAAATTGCAGCCGAGTACGGCGTGCAGGCACGCTTTATTGTTGCGTTATGGGGCCTTGAAAGTAATTTTGGTAAAATCCAAGGTGGTCACAACGTTATTTCATCGGTAGTCACGCTGGCTTTTGATGGCCGTCGCGAAACTATGTATAAAAACCAACTATGGGCCGCGCTTGATATTTTAAAGGAAGGGCACATTACTTTAGATAAATTCAATGGTTCATGGGCAGGTGCAATGGGGCAAACGCAATTTATGCCAACCTCATTTAATGCCTACGCGGTAGATTATGATAAAGATGGTCGAAAAGATATTTGGACTACCCAAGTTGATGCCTTTGCATCAATAGCTAACTATTTAAAGCAAGCTGGCTGGAATAGTGATCTTACTTGGGGTCGTCAAATTAAGTTACCACAGAGCTTCGAACCTAGCTATGTATTGCAACGTGGCACTAAAACACGTACTCAATGGTTAGAGTTTTGGGCTGATTCAGAGCGTTCGTTAGCTGATTGGCAAGCTTTAGGTGTACGTAAAATGGATGGTACTGATTTACCAGCCGTAGATGTAACGGCGGCATTGGTTATGCCTGATGATATGAATGGCCGTATGTATTTAGCTTATGATAATTACAAAGCGTTAATGCATTGGAATCGCTCATATTACTTTGCCACCAGTGTTGGTTACTTGTCTGATCGCATTGGTTACCCAGCGATTTAATAAGTAATTAGGTGCTAGGCTCTAGGTAATTAGGTACTAGGGCGTTTACAGAAAGCGCGAGTTTATCTCGCGCTTGCGTTTGTAAAAAACATCAATGCAAAATATTTTTAAGTGAATTATTCACATCGAAGTTAAGAGACACTGCGCTATAGATAAGATATTAAACGTTTTGTGCAATAAGGGCTGGGTCAATTATTTTGATGTCTGAAGATAATATTTGACGTCTTTTGTTCTTTTAGGCTATCAATACTTTTGCAAAATCAGCTAACACCCCAAAGCAAAACTCTAAAAATATTCAATAAGGATATATATGGATGAAAATTTAATCTTACAAACAGTTGATCTGGCGCAGAATTTATTTGCAAAAAATTACTGTAACTTCATTAAAGAAAAAGAGAGAACCGTTACCGTAGAAGGTGAAGAGTTTGAACTGTTAAGTTTTGAGAAGATGATTGAGTTAACTAACATAAATGACATGGAAGTTAGCGAAGTTCGCGCCTTAAAAGCATATGCAAACACATTAAAAGATGTTTTAGGTCCGACTGTTTATGATCAAAAAGGGCACGGTTGGTCCATGTTGATGTTATCTGCAAGTCTCACTATTGGTAAAAATACCGAAGGTGATTTGCTATTTTTAGATAGACACAATAGTAAAACGCTGTGTATTTTTCGTCACGATGATGCCAGCATATTTAAAACAAAAGTAACTTTGTATAAATTAATTAAAGCGTATTCTGAATAAATTCGTTCTCGTTTTTTAACAGACTCACACAATAAAGCTCATTTGAAATTATATCTGGGCTTTTATCTATACTGCATTCTCACATACATAATTATCAAGACGTTAGTAGCCCCCTGTGTCAGAATGTTGTCGCCTCTAACTTGAGGCGACAACTAACTTGAAAAACTCCGCTTTAGAGTAACACAGATTCTAGACTCACGAAGTTGGGGATATTATTACCTAATAGCCAATGCTTATCAGCCAACGACTCGCCATAGCATGTGATATCACCAGTACCAAAAATAGGCGTTTAGAATCGAGTGGTCTAGAGGTTAGAGACCTCCGGCTAACCGATTATGTGCGGTTATTCGTCTAGCCATGGTGGCCTTACATAAACTACTTTACTTACGTAGTCTAAATCTTTAACCCAAAATCGATCTCTACAACCAAGCTTCCATAATTTAGCACCAGCATCCATTGTGCAAGGGGCTAGGTCTTTTTCGTTCGACAAAAAAGGCCACATTAAATAAGTTGCAACTTCGTCACACTTAGTAAGGTAGATTGCCCAGTTTTTTAAGACTTCATAATGCTCCCTGTCATAGGGGAAGTTATCAATCCAATACTCACCAATCGCTTCATAAAGGACACCAAATAGTTCGTTATCCGATGTATCAGGGAATTCTATACCTGATGGAGCAATTTCAACTTGAAAGCCGCTATCAATAAAGGCAATAATTTCGGCATTATAGTCTTCCTCTAAAAGGATTGGTCGAAGACTCGATATGTGTAAGGAGACTAAATTCTTGAGTTCCTGATCATCACACCTAATCTGCTCACTCTTTGGTACTCTGTATGTAGTGGCATAGTTAATTTGGCCACCCATTAAGAAAGAAATGTTATGCTAATAAGCATACAAATTTGGGTGAAAAAATGACGAAATTAAAACGCGCAACGTATTCTGCGGCAATCAAATTAGAA
>NZ_JACJEZ010000034.1:0-53582 GCF_014164365.1 Pseudoalteromonas sp. SG43-6 | reverse complement strand
AATACTTTAACTTTAACTTTAACTTTAACTTTACTTATTGCTAATGTTATTTTCTATATTAAGTGGACAGTCGATTTTATATATAAATTGCTATAAAAACAAACAACCCAGTTAGTTGTGGGGGATAAATAGACAATTTATCTTATGTTCAGATACTTAAGTCCTGGGATTGTATTGTTGCGTTATAAGCAAGTACTTCGGTATACTTCACATGAGCCCTATCTGGGTAAAAATAATAAATACATGGAGTTTAAATGTTAAGAAAATCTGCTATTGCACTTGCCATTTCATCTAGTTTTTTCCTTTCTGGTTGCCTAGAAGTTGAAGATAATAATGACGATATAGTAGCTGCTATTGAAAATAATACTGATGCTCAAGCTGAGCTAGAAAGTGTAACTTTAACTGGATCAGTTAAACACTTATTAACAGGTGAGTCTGTTAATAATGCCCAAGTATCAATTAAAATTGGTAATGACTGGAGCGAGCCTGTCGCTGCTTCAAACGGTTTATTTGAATTAAATGAGCTACCAAAAAACTCTGACTTTGTTCTGCTTGTCTCCAGTGCTGATGGTTCTTTTCAGGAGCGTGCTTTTTACGGTAAAACGAATTACGGTATAGCTCAATTGGGAAGTTTAGAAGTTTCAAGTGCTGAAACTGTGCAGTTTGAAGTACTGCTTAATGGTGAAAATACACCTGTAGCAGGGCTTGAATTTAGTTACAGTATTTCCACTGCATTTAATATGTACAATGAATTTTCGAATCGTAATGAACATTTTATTCGTTCTACCTATAATGCAGATACTGGTATGTACTCTATTGCTAAAGTAGCCGGTTTTACTGATCTGCTATTAATGGACCTTGATGTTGACAATGATGCTGTTGATGATTTTAGTTATAACAATCAGTCAGACAGTATTAGCCAAATTAATATAAGCGAGTTAACCAACGGAAATACTTTGTATGTTTCTAAAACAGCTGAAAACGCAAAGTTTGAAGTCCGTGTTTCAGTAATTAATGAACTTGGTAATACATTTGATAATTTGAACTTTGTTTCATTAAAAAATCTTACTAAAGGAACGCCAGCAACTTTCGATGCTGATAGTAAAGAGTATATTTTTGAATATAATGGTAGTTCAAAGATGAAACTACTTTTACCTAGTTTCGTAGATAGTTCAGGTAATCGCTATGATACAGGTGAAGTAAATCTTTATGCTACAAATGGTGGGGTGTCAGTTACTAACTCAAGCTTTAATAATTTAAATCGTTTTTATGAACTAGACGATGGTGTTTTATCACTAGTAATAAAGCCAAGAGTATCGTCGTTTTCCTCTAGGCCGCGAGTTGTTAGTGCCATAGCAGATGAAACATCTCAAAACTTCTATATGTTTATGGAAGCGCCTATTGAGTTAGTTGATAGTGCTGCGTCATTAATTAAGAAACGTCAAATAACGGTTGTTAAAGGTACTGATGATGAAAACGATTTTATTGCACAAGGCGTAACGCAAATTTCGTTTAATGACGTTTCTGTTCCTTTTACCTCATCGCTTAAATATAACGATACATTTGTTACTCTGTCACCAGCCGCTCCTCTTGTCGGCGGCCATTATGAGTATAACATTGAAAAAGTCAGTGTGAAGTCTACAGGTGAAGTCGTGAATATCTCAGCCGCAAGCTCATTTCGTATTGCAGATCAATCTCCTTTTGATATCAATCAATTGCGTTGGGATAATAATAACGGATTAACTGACGGCAAAACTATAGTACTTAAGAATACAGCTAATGAAGATGTTGGTTTTAAGCGTAAATCAAACAATGGTAGTCTTTACTTACCAGCATCAATAGCAACCTTAAGTCATTTTAAAGTTAATTTGCTAGGCTATACAGCCAATGGAAAAGTAAATCCTGCACTAATTGAGAGCACAATTGTATCTGATGGCAACATAAATATTAGCGAGATTAATACAGTTTCAGTTGCTGTTAATGAAACTATTTTAATTGATGACTACTCTGTTGATTTCTACACAAGCCTTCCTGATCGTCAGTGGTATAAGTTATCAAATAATACTTATCAAATAGAAAATCTTGATGACAATCAATTAAGCAGTAAAAATAATGTTACTTTTGGTTATGAGTATGCTGTAAAAGGCAGTTCTGAAATTGTTACAGGCAAAATTACCTTACCTGTGCTTTAAAGGTTAGCTGTTTCTACGGGGGGAGTTTTGTACTCTCTCCCTTTTTTATCTTCCTTAAAAGGGGGGTCTCACTGAGTTAATAATGTATTCGACAGATATATTTCCTGTTATTAGATATTGACTATTCTGGGGTCAGATAAACTCGTAAGTGTCATTAACAAAGAGTGCTATACGATGGACTTGTGTATTGATAATTAAGATGATCCCAAATTCAATTTTGAGGTTATATATTTAAATCGCCTAGAAGCTTGGTTTGTTGACAATATGGGTGTATGTTTTTTTGGTAGATAAACACGCTACAGGCCATTGCTTTTCGAGTATATAATATATACTAATACATATATTAAAACATTTTATTAACATTTAGTTGAATTTGATGCTATACCTTTTGTTCCCGCTTTGGGGTCTTTTTGATGTGAACAGAAGGAACAAAAGATGAAAAGTAAGATGATATATGTAGCTTTAGCAGGTGTTTTAGGTGTGTCGCCAGCGTTGTTTGCACAAGGCCATAAGCATAATGATTTTAACTTTACTGCACAGTCCATTGAGTCACTTAAGTTAACCTCCTTGGTGGCTGTGGACGATACTCAGTTTGTGTTCAATAATGACTTGTTGCGTGAAGATTGGGATAATTTCTTTGCACTGCATGCGCCTGTACTGGAAGATAAAAAAGAGCGTGTTTTGCACTGGGCAGGTTATACAAGTATCAACCCTAAAGTTATCTTAGCGTTGATTGAGCTGCAAAGTGGCTTACTTTCTGATCCTGACGCAGATATTAATAATGCTTTTGCAGGTTTATCGGACGAACACGGTTTTGATGCCCAGCTAGAAGATGTGGTAATGATGTTAAGTCAACGTTTTTATGCATATAAACAGTGGCAAGATAGCCAAGCCACCCCGGAAACATCAAAGTATACGGGCGAGGAAATCACCAATAGAGTCAATACCAACAGCAGTACTGCAGCGACAGTAGCATTGGTCAGTGTTCTTAAAAAACAAGTATTAAGCAAAGATAATGTTAATTACGCTAAGAGCGATCTAACCGGCTTTTTAGCGACGTTTGAGCTTCTATTCCCTGATAGTCGCGCTCAGTTACAAAGATCCTCTAAAAGTGCACTACAAAGTAGCAATCAGCAGTTTGCCGCGGCTAGTTTTTCAATGAACTTACCATGGTCATCAGGTTATTATTGGTACAGCGGTGGGGCTCACTCTAATACTGGCTCTGGTTATCCATATTCATCGCTTGATTTTAATGATGGCTCTGGTGGTTGGGGCGCAAATACACCATATGTTCAAGCGGCGCATGGCGGTACTATCACACGTTTTTCGTCATGTAATATCCGCGTAACGCATTCGAGTGGATATTCAACCAACTATTATCATATGTCTAATCTGCAGTATAGTAGCGGTGATTTTGTGCAGCCAGGTGCATGGCTCGGTCGTTATGCGAACAATTATAACCAAGCACTATGTGAAGGGGGACAATCATCAGGTCCTCACGTGCATTTTACTTTGTTGTATAACGGCCAGCAGGTGTCATTACATAATCAATATATTAGTGGTCATCGTATTGATGTCGGCAATAGCAACTACGATGACAATTGTAATCGTTTCTACTTTGAGCGTAATGGTTACCGTACTTGTGCATGGGACCGTTTATATCGTTAATATAATTGATTTTACGTAATAATATAGTTGACCGCCTTTAACATAGTTATGGGCGGTTTTTTAGCTGTTGCTAGGCTAGATGATTGAATTTTATCCTCACAGGACATATTAATAAGCTACACCTGTTGATAGGACCTCGTAATGGTAAATGGATTATTAATATTTGCGCTGATTGCGTTTGTAGTTGTTTATTGGCGTTGGCCGGTTATTCAAAACCGCTTGTGGCAAAAAAAGTATCAAGATTATCGTTTAGATGAAAAGCAAAAAACATTATTGTTACGGTATATGCCTATCTATCAAAAAATGACGGATGCTGATCGGGAAAAATTAGAGCGTCATATTGTCTGGTTTCTAAATGAAAAACGCTTTATTGGTTGTGATGGTTTAATTCTAAACGAGAGTATGAAGTTAATAATTGCTGCGGATGCATGTGTGTTGGTGCTTAATAAACCATGGCCACTTTATCAAAATGTGAAAGAAATTTTGCTGTACCCAAGTGCCTATTACGCGCCGCAGACATCTCGTGATAGTGCCGGATTAGTAAGCTATCATAATACTGTTCGTCAAGGCGAGTCATGGCCTGGAGGGACTTTAGTTCTAAGCTGGCACGATGTGCTTGAAGGGAATCGCTTACCCAGTGACGGACATAATTTAGTGTTTCATGAATTTGCTCACCAACTTGATCAAGAAACAGGTAAAACCACAGGCACGCCTATATTAGCTAAAGAGGCAGATTATAAACAGTGGGGGCGTGTTTTTAGCCGCGCTTATAATCAGTTAAAAACTCATGTTGCGTATAATATGCCGCATGTTATTCATAGTTATGGTGCAACTAATGAAGCCGAATTTTTTGCCGTGATCACCGAAACTTTTCTCGAAAAGCCCAGTGAGCTGCGCCATTATGATCCTGAAATATACAGTTTATTGGTCGGCTATTATCAGTTTGATCCAATAAAATGGCATTAACCGCCAAATAACGACGCTTTATCAGATATCGCTGGTAACTTGCTGCCGTTTTTGTTGCAATCATGTTTATAAGATGAAAACCGCAATAAAAATAAGCGAGAAGGCGATGAAACAAATGCTTCATACAGCAATGGCTGTAGCTGTGTCACTGGCGCTATATGGTCAGGCTCAGGCACAAGATAATGATGACAAAAAATGGCAAGTGGATGCGCCACAAGGGCAATTTGTTGATGCTAATATTAGTGTCTCTCAAGGCACTTGGATGAATATCGATGTCAGTCCTGATGGCAAAACCATTGTGTTTGATTTGCTGGGCGATATTTACACTATGCCGATGGCTGGTGGCACTGCCACTCAACTGACCTCTGATATCGCATGGCAAATGCAACCGCGTTTTAGTCCTGATGGTAAACATATTGCGTTTACCTCTGATCAAGGTGGCGGTGATAATATCTGGTTGATGGATTTAAACGGTGAAAATCAAACGGCGGTAACCGATGAAACGTTTCGCTTATTGAACAGCCCCGCATGGAGTCCCGACGGCGACTATATTGTTGCTCGTAAGCATTTTACAGCGAGCCGTTCATTAGGCGCAGGTGAAGTATGGCTTTATCATAAAGCGGGTGGCAAAGGTGTACAACTCACTAAACGTGAGAATGATCAAAAAGATTTAGGTGAGCCGATGTTCTCACCGGATGGCCGTTATGTGTACTTTTCACATGATGCCACACCGGGTAAAACCTTTCATTATTCAAAAGATTCGGTTGCTGGCATTTATAAAATCAAACGCTATGATCGCCAAACGGGTGAGATAGAAACGATTATTGATGGTATGGGCGGCGCGATCAGACCAACCCCGTCGCCAGACGGTAAAAAGCTTGCGTATATTAAACGAGATGATTTTCAAACTAGCCTCTACCTATATGACTTAACCAGCGGTAAGCATACTAAGCTATATGACAAGCTTGAACGTGATATGCAAGAGACTTGGGCTATTCATGGCGTGTATCCAACCATTGCATGGACACCAGATAATAACCAACTGGTATTTTGGGCTGGCGGTACTATTCATAAACTTGATGTGCAAGATGGCGATGTAGAAACCGTACCATTTGAAGTAAAAACCAGTAAAAAAATTCAACAAGCAGTGCGTTTTACACAAAATATTGATAGCGATGAATTTGCTGTAAAAATGTTGCGTAATGTACAGATTTCGCCGGATGGTGAAACAGCAATTTTTGAAGCGCTAGGACATATTTATAAACGCGATTTAGAGTCAGGAAAAATAAAGCGTTTAACTGAACAAAATGACCACTTTGAGTTGTTCCCGCAGTTTTCCCGTGATGGTAAAAAAATAGTCTATGTAACCTGGGATGATAACGAACAGGGGGCTGTTCGAGTTGTCTCTGCGCGCAGTGGTCGCGGTGATGATATTACCACAGAGCCAGGTAAATATGTTGAGCCAACATTTAGTCCTGATGGCAAAACGGTAGTGTACCGTAAAGCCTCAGGAGGCAGCATTTTAAACCCTGATTGGTCACTGCATCCGGGTATTTATGCAGTGAGTAGCAAAGGCGGGAAAGCTGAGTTAATTTCTAAAAGTGGTTATCAGCCGCAGTTTGCATCAGCTAATGATCGAGTTTTTGTGATGAGCCCATGGCCTAAGCCAACGCTAAGTGTGGTTGAACTTGATTCGAAAAAAATCACTAAGCTTTATGAGTCAGAGCATGCTACTGAGTTTAGAGTATCGCCTGATGGCAAGTACCTCGCTTTTGCTGAACGTTTTAAAGTGTTTGTTACGCCATTAGTGCAAAGTGGTAAAACCATTAATATTGGTCCTAAAGACAGCCAATTTCCGATTGAGCAGTTATCTGTTCGTGCCGGTGAGAATATCAGCTGGAGCGCCAGCAGCGATAAACTGTATTGGACGCTAGGCCCAGAGCTTTATCATGCAAGTTTGGCAGGTTTATTTGATATCAATAAAGCGGATGACGCTGACTTTAAAGTAAAAAGTGGCGATAACATTGGCTTTAGTAGCAAAATGGCTGAACCAAAAGGCATGATAGCTTTAACGGGCGCACGTATTATTACCATGAAAGGCGAGCAAGTCATTGAAAATGGTATACTATTAACCGATGGTAAACATATTAAAGCCGTTGGTACAGCTGTTGATATTAACATTCCAAAAGGCGCACAGGTAATTGATGTATCTGGCAAAACAATTATGCCAGGAATTGTTGATGCGCATGCGCATGGTTCACAAGGCAGCGATGAGATCATTCCTGAGCAAAATTGGAAAAACTTAGCGGGCCTATCGTTAGGCGTCACGACAATTCACGATCCATCAAACGATACAACAGAGATTTTTACAGCCAGCGAAATGCAAAAAGCGGGGACTATTGTAGGCCCACGTATTTTCTCAACCGGTACTATTTTATATGGTGCCAATATGCCAGGTTATACATCACACATTGATTCGTTAGATGATGCTAAATTTCACTTAGAGCGATTAAAGAAAGTTGGCGCGTTTAGTGTTAAATCATACAACCAACCACGACGTGAACAACGCCAACAAGTAATTGAAGCTGGCCGAGAGCTTGAAATGATGGTGGTGCCAGAAGGTGGTTCATTATTACAGCATAATTTAACGATGGTGGTTGATGGTCATACGGGCATTGAGCACTCAATTCCCGTGGCGAATATTTATGATGATATCAAGCAGCTTTGGTCACAAAGTGATGTAGGCTACACGCCAACACTTGGTGTGGCATATGGCGGCATCTGGGGAGAAAACTATTGGTATGATAAGACTGATGTGTGGAATCACCCGCGCTTAAGTAAATTTGTGCCAAAAAACCAATTATTACCACGTTCAATGCGCCGTGTTAAAGCACCCGATCACCACTATAATCACTTTAACAATGCACGGGTAGCAAAAGAGCTACAAGATTTAGGTGTTTTAGTGAATCTAGGTGCACATGGTCAGCGCGAAGGCCTTGCAGCGCACTGGGAGATTTGGATGTTTGCTCAAGGTGGTATGAGTCCACTGGAAGCTATTCGTGCGGCGACGCTTGATCCGGCCAAGTACATCGGCCTTGATCAGAATATCGGCTCATTGGAAGTCGGTAAACTTGCTGACCTAATGGTGATTGATGGTAATCCACTGACTAATATTCGTGATACAGATAAAGTTGATTATACGATGATCAACGGTCGGTTATTTGATGCCGCGACTATGAATGAAGTTGGCAAAAAAGCACGCGACAAATTGTACTTTGAAGATAAGTAATTATTAGTGTTATAACCAATCAAAAGCGGCTGAACAGCCGCTTTTTTTATATGCTACTTGCTATAAGTTGGCGTAATAATACTGGGTCTTGCAATAGTGTATTACTGGAGTGCGTCACTCTAGCCTGACAGATCATACCTTCTTTTAAGGTCATTAATAATTGTGCTAACTGTATGGTTTTTTCTAACTGACCTTTAAGTTGTTCTGTGTGTGAGAGTTTATCGAACAATAATTGTAAAACTGATTCTTTGTGTGCTTTGCAAAGCATCGCGATAGGGTGCTCGCTGTGTGGAAACTCCGCTGCGGTATTAATAAAAAAACAGCCATTAAAAGGTCCAAGCTCAGAGACTTTATTATCTATCCAAGCGGAGAGTGCGCTAAAAAGTGCATTAGCCACTTCGAAGGGGGTATTGCAGTTTTCTAATTGTTCATACAACCACTGATTAAAGCGCTGATCTCTGAGCTCTAAACACGCACAGATCAACTCATCTTTACTGACGAAATGATTATAAAGCGTTTTTTTTGCAACACCTGCTTCTTTAAGTATTTCATTAATGCCTACCGCATGGATCCCTCTTTGATAGAACGCACTGAGTGCGGTATTAATTATCTGGGTACGTTTATCCATGGTTGCTCCTAGTCAAAAAGTAAGCTTGACATAAGTAGACCGACTTGTCTATCATCTAAATGTAGACAAGTCGGTCTACCTCTAAAGGAAGTAATATTAATGAATGATGTATTTTACAAAGCCGTTATCGCGGGTATCTTTTCTGCACTGACACTTTCGGTATTAGCATATTTAGAAAGTTTAGGGAATTATGGTGTATGGCTTATGGCACCATTTGGCGCAACTGCGGTGCTGGTGTTTGGTGTACCAAAAAGCCCTTTAGCAAAAGCAAAAAATGTTATTGTAGGGCATTTCATCACTGCCGTGATAGGTTTGGCTTTTATTAGTTTTATAGGCGTGGATCCGATCAGTATTGCTATTGCGACTGGATTAGCTGTGACCGCAATGATGTTGACTAACACCATACATCCTGCAGCAGGGGCCAACCCTATTTTAATTATGGTCAGTGGTCAAAGTTGGGACTTTTTGATTATGCCAGTTCTTGTTGGTACCGTGTTTATTGTTATCTGTGGGTATATATCAGGGTGGTTGAATACAAAACTCGACGTTGTTGGCCATAAAAAAACCGCTTAAAAGCGGTTTTTTTATGCTACGAGTCTAAAGTTATTACACAACACCGCGAGGTAAGCGGCAATCGTGATCTTTTTTAGCTAGGTACACAATCCAAAACTCTTCGGCAGTGTAACCTTCTTCATTAGCTGTTGTTATAGTAAATGGTGCTTTTTTAACAGCTGCTTTAGCTGGCACTGCTGATTTAGTTTTAGTTTTCTTAGCAGGTGCTGCAGGTTGTGCAGACGTATCGCCTGAAGTTAGCTGCTCTGTTAATTCAGCAACTTCTGCAAGGCGCAAGTTTTTGCCGCCGTCGATGCTGTACCAACCAGGTTTGCTGGTGATTTCAGGTTTCTTACCATTGGCTGCTTGGTATGCTGCTTCAAAGGCATTTAATACTTCTGTTTTGTCTAGTTTGCTCATCAGAGGCCCTATACGTTGTAAACACAGATTGAGAATATTTATTTATACCTATTTTTGACTTACTTTTCAATTTTTTGCGATTTTCCTTCCATTTTAGCCCTATAAACGCCAAAATTTGCACAAAATTTAACGCTAATCTGGAATAAAAAAATGCAGCGCAGAGAATTTAACCAATTACTAAATACCATTTTAAGACCTGATTCTATTCAAGACTTTTGCCCAAATGGGCTACAAGTCGAAGGACGTGAACAGATAAAAAAAATTGTTACAGGTGTCACTGCCAGTCAAGCATTAATCGATGCTGCAATTGCGCATGGCGCAGACACAATATTAGTTCATCATGGTTATTTCTGGAAAGGTGAAGCGCAACCTATTACCGGTATGAAAAAGCGTCGCATAGCTGCGTTACTTAATCATGATATCAATTTATTTGCCTATCATTTACCTCTTGATGTGCATCCATCAATCGGTAATAACGCGCAATTAGCACAGCTACTTGATTTAGAAATACTCGATGGTTTGGAGCCTGTAGCAAATAGTGTCGCAGTCAAAGGGCGTTTAAAAATCCCAATGAGTGGTGAGCAATTTGCACAAAAAATATTAACAGTGCTTGCTCGTGAACCTTTAGTGAGTCTAGTACGTGATGAGCTAATTGAGACCATCGCTTGGTGTACTGGAGGTGGTCAAGGTTATATTGATTTGGCTGCTAGCCAGGGGATTGATGCCTATTTAACAGGCGAGGCTTCAGAGCAGACCATTCACAGTTCGCGTGAGCAAAAGATCGATTTTTTTGCCGCAGGCCATCACGCCACCGAACGCTATGGCATAAAAGCGCTCGGTGAGTTATTGGCTGAGCAACATGGTTTTGATGTAACCTTCATTGATATAGACAACCCAGTTTGAGTTGCCAGCTAATTCACTTTAAGTGAGTTAGACCTTAAAGCGCTTCTGGATCAATCCAGCGGCGCACACTTATCAAAAACATGCCTATTCTTTCATGCCAATCACGGGTCACCGCTAATAGCACATCAGCACTTGGAATATACTGTTTATGGGTAGGCCATTCGCTAAAGTCATGAAAGTCAGTGGCGGCTGGAATAACATCAACGCCTTGGCTATTAAATAGATCTTTTGCTCGTGCCATGTGACTTGCCGAAGTTACCAGTGCAACTTTAAAATCAACTAGAGCAGGTGCTAAAAGCCGTGCTTCATCGGCGGTATCCATAGCCGTAGGATTTTGTTTAATACGCTGCGCATCAATACCTAAACTTATCGCGGTTTGTTGCATCAAACTACTGTTGGTCACTTTATTGTAACCGCCACCTGAAACAATAAGTTGAGCTTGTGGGTACACATATGCTAAGCGCATAGCTTCGATTAGGCGGCTTTTAGCACAATTACCAAGTTGGCTATTGGCGTTAAGTTTTGGGTTAGGATTTATATCACAACCAAGTACCACTATTTTATCGAGTATCGGCTGTTTATTTGTATCAAAAACATACTTTAACTGTGAATTTGGAGCAATTATTTTTTGACCAATAAAAGGGGTACTGATCAGCAATAAACTGGTAATTGCGATTAAACCAATAAATATGCTGACTTTCTTGGTACGCAGTGCGATTAATAAGCAAACAAAGCACAGTAGAGCAAACAGAGGCAATGGCATTAGCATTGCACCGAGGATTTTTTTCAGTTCAAACATCACAGTAGCACACATAAAGGGGTTTTCTGTATGCTACTGGGTTAAACCTATTTTATCGACCGTTATTTAACTTACAGGTATTTAAAAAGTGGCGATACACTGGGTTATCTTTCATATTCTTTTTCATGGCTAAATACATTGGACGGGTTAATCCCAGCGCGCCTAATGGAATCGACTTAATGAGTCCTTGGCTTTCATATGGTGTTACTAACCAATCCGGTAATGCTGCAACCCCCATTCCGGCACTGACAAGCTGAAAAATGAGCAAGCCCTGATCTACGGTTTTCAAGGTGCCATCAAAACGTGCATTTTGAATAAAATGTTTGAAGATATCCTGACGCTCTCGTGGAATAGGGTATGAAATAATCGTCTCGTTTTTCAAATCAAGCGCCGTTACATAGGCTTTTTTCGCTAGTTCATGATCTGGGGCAACAATTAATTTAAGCTTAAAATCAAATAAATGTGCGTATTCAAGTTTATCTGGTTCACGAATGTCTGAAGTGAGTACTAAATCTAATTCATCACTGAGCAGCTCAGGAATAGCGTCATAACTAAAGCCGCGCTCATAATCAACTTTGATATCAGGCCAAAAGTTATTGAATTCTTTAATTGTTGGTAATAACCAATGAAAACAAGCATGGCATTCAACACTGAGTCGTAATTGTGAAATTGGTTGATTAAGACTTTCTTTTAAACGGCATTTGGTTGCTTCAACACGCGGGAGTACTTCGCTGGCAAGTTCAAGTAATAGCATACCTTGTGGGGTAAAGCGCACCGGTTGAGTTTTACGTTCAAATAGTTGGCAATCAAGCTTGTTTTCTAAATCTTTGATTTGATGAGATAAAGCGGATTGAGTCAAAAATAATTCGCGCGCAGTATTTACCAAAGAACCGGTTTCTTTCAAGGTTGCGATGGTCTTTAAGTGTTTTACATCAATCATCTTTAATAATTCTCATGGTAAAGGTGAGTTTAACTCAGATTACAGCCATAATACGCCTTAAATTAAGATGCTTCAACGTCTAGATGGCTATAAATCCCGTTTTTTTACGTGAAATTTACAAGTCTACTATAGCATCATATTTGACAGCGATGTCATTGTGTTTTTTGAGTTTGCAAAAAATCATTTCCATGAATTTACCTCAAGTTGAAACTGAGGAAGCATCAATTGTTTGATGTCAGGTATAGGTTTATGGTTTTAGCTATCTAAACAGCTGGAAGGGAATTTCAACATGGCACAATTACATAACTTAGGTTTTCCTCGCATAGGTAGAAAGCGTGAACTAAAATTTGCAGTAGAATCATACTGGGCTGGTAAAATCAGCCAAGAGCAGTTGCTTGATCAAGGTAAGACGATCCGGGCAGAAAATTGGGCTCTTCAAGCAGATGCTGGGATTGATTTATTACCGGTAGGTGACTTTGCTTGGTATGACCATGTGTTATCTACCTCTTTATTGATTGGCGCAGTGCCCAAGCGTCATCAAAAAGCGGATGGTAGCATTGATCTTGATACATTATTTCGTATTGGGCGTGGTCGTGCACCAAGCGGTTGTTCATGTGCAGCAAGCGAAATGACAAAGTGGTTTAATACTAATTATCATTACATAGTTCCAGAGCTAACTCATGATCAGCAGTTTCAACTAACTTGCACTGAGTTATTCGAGCAAGTTACTCAAGCACAAGCATTGGGGCACAATGCAAAAGTAGTATTGGTCGGCCCCGTCACTTATCTTTACTTAGCAAAATGTGCTGGTGAGGAGTTTGATAAACTTAGCTTACTTGAAAAACTATTAGCTGTTTATCAACACATGTTAGCTAAATTAGCGCAGCAAGGGATTGAATGGGTACAAGTTGATGAGCCTATTTTAGGTTTAGAGCTGACAGAAGATTATCAAGAGGCATTAAAAACAAGCTTTCGTTCACTTGCAGGTCAAGGCGTGAAGTTGTTACTTGCTAGTTATTTTGACTCAGTCACTGCCTACTTTGATGATATTGCAGGTTACCCTGTTGATGGCGTACATTTTGATTGTGTTGCAACAAATGTTGATGTTGCAAAACTAGATATATTATTAAGTACAGATCAAGTTTTATCATTAGGCGTAGTAAATGGCCGTAATATTTGGCGTACTGATTTAGAGGCTGTATTTAATAGCATAAAAGACATTGCGCTAAAGCGCGGTGATAATCTATGGCTTGCCCCATCTTGTTCTTTACTGCATACACCGGTTGATTTAGAGCAAGAAGAAAAGCTCGATGATGAACTTTGTTCATGGCTTGCATTTGCAAAACAAAAAGGCCAAGAGTTGTCATTATTAAAAGCCGCGCTTGAAAGCAATGATAGCAGTGAGCTCGTTGCTTATTCAGCACCTATTAAAGCACGCTTAACCTCTACTCGTGTAAATAATACAGCTGTACAACAGCGTGTAACTGCACTCACCGCAAAAGACGGTAAGCGTAATCATGCATTTGCTCAACGTATTGAAAAACAACATGCAGCACTTAATTTACCGCTACTGCCGACCACCACGATAGGATCATTTCCACAAACTCAAGTAATTCGTCAAGCACGCCGTGATTATAAAGCCGGTGAATTATCTGCGGATGATTATCAAAGGCAAATGAAAGCAGAAATTCGCTACGCTGTTGAAGAGCAAGAGGCGCTTGATTTAGATGTGTTAGTGCACGGCGAAGCGGAGCGTAATGACATGGTTGAATACTTTGCTGAACTATTAGAAGGCTTTGCTTTTACCCAGTTTGGTTGGGTGCAAAGCTACGGCTCGCGATGCGTGAAACCACCTGTAATTTGGGGGGATGTATCACGTGAAAAAGCGATGACGGTTCAGTGGACAAAATACGCACAGTCGCTGACGAGTAAGAAAATGAAAGGCATGCTAACAGGTCCTGTAACTATTCTGTTTTGGTCATTCATTCGTGATGATTTAGACAAACCCACCATCGCTAATCAAATTGCACTTGCGTTACGTGATGAAGTGGTCGATTTACAAAATGCCGGTATTGATATTATTCAAATTGATGAACCTGCATTTCGTGAAGGTATGCCGCTTAAATGTAGCCAATGGCAAGCATATTTAGAATGGGCAGCGTATGCATTTAGGGTCTCAGCAAGCGGTGTGAAAGATGAAACACAAATTCATACTCACATGTGTTACGCCGAATTTAACGGTATTATTGCCGCGATTGCAGATATGGATGCCGATGTGATCACCATTGAAACCTCACGTTCTAACATGGAACTACTTGAAGCATTTGAGAATTTTGATTATCCAAATGATATTGGTCCAGGTGTATATGATATTCACACTCCGAATGTACCGGATATTGCATGGATGAAAACGTTGATCCATAAAGCCGCACGAAAAATACCGGTTGCGCGTTTATGGGTAAACCCGGACTGTGGTTTGAAAACCCGTGGTTGGCAAGAAACGCGACAAGCTCTTGATAATATGGTTAAAGCAACCAAAGAGCTGCGTGAGGAGCTGCAGTAAAGAACATCTCCTACGATGTAAAGCCCTAACAAAACTTAGTTAGGGCTTTTTTTGTTGCTCTGATTTGAGTTCATCTTCATCGGTTGGTTTTTTAAAATCCATTTTTGCTGAGTGTTTGATCAGCAAAATATTACCGATAATGATTGCCAACACTAAGATGATGATGAGTATATGCCAAATTTGCATGGTGATCTCTAATGAGTCATTTATAAGTACTTAGTGTAGCAAAGATTTCTAGGGTTAAAAACGTCTAGAAAACGACAGCGAAATAAAATCAAGACCTGGGTTTGGTCTTTTAAACCCTGCATTTGAATAGTGTAAATAACGCACCGCAGCTTTGGTTTTTCCAAAATCAGCAACAAAGCCTAGTCGGTCTTCAAACTGGTAGTGGGTACTCACATTTTTGCCGGCGAAGTGAGTGTCATTGACTAATGAAACCCCTATGCCGGCTTCGAAATACAAAGGAATACCGCGCACTGAGCTGATCAGATGTTGAAATACCGGGGATATTGCAAGGACAACATTTGTCTGATGGCTATTATCTGCGCCGTATTCCCAAATATTAATACTTGATTCTAAGTAAATATGGGTATTTTCAATTAATGATTGTAGTGCCGGAGCATGGTATTGGTATGCCAGTTTTAAACCTTTAACATCACCTTCCCCCTGAATGTAATCAATGGCATAGCCATGAGGGGAAAGTGTATAGGGCGCGCCATAAGATAGTCTGCTGAACATGGAAATAGATAATAAAATCAATACAGTTAATGTTTTAAATAACATGGAGAAGCTCTTTAGATGAAAACGTTATTTACAAAATAAGGGCGTGGGGGAGGCTAATTCAAGTGGCATAAATTCACAGACTCTGTGTGTTATTGCATGAGCTTAGCTAACAATATGAAATAAAAAGATTAAATCAATTGATGCTGTACTGGCACTAATAAGGTGCTATTTTGAGGCTTTTTAATCTCTTATGAACAGCGTAAATTACGCTACAAGATTTACTTAGGACTTATCAACAATGATTTCACTTGGTCGTTATTTATTATTAATCGCGCTAGTTTTTAGTGCTTCCTTGTTTGCGCAAACACAACAGTCACCTAATCAGTTATTAACTCAGGTAGGCGATCAGCTGTTTAGTGAAATTGGCAAAATAAACAGCCAAGGCACAGCGAGCAAAAGTGACATGGCACACATTGTTGATCAGTATTTAATGCCTAATATAGATGTTAAATTTGTTTCCTATAAATTATTAGGTAAGCATATTAAAGGTATCGATCGCCAACAAGCGACTGCATTTATAAGTGCAGTGGAGCATTACTTAACCACTACCTATGCTAGTGCATTAATGAAATATACCGGGCAAGAAATAAAATTCGAAGAAAGTAACGATGCTGCAGAGAGCGAGTTTGCCACGGTTAAGACGCAAATTATTGCAGATAATGCGCCAACGATTGACTTACACTTTAAGCTTCGCCAAGGTAAAGATGGTAGCTGGAAAGTATATGATATTGTCGCTGAAGGTATTTCGTTACTCAGTGCAAAGCAAAAAGAAGTTATTCAACGAATTTCAGAAGTTGGCCTTGACCAAGTGACAGCTGAGCTTAACAGTAAGTAATCATTTCCAAGTAAGTCTCCAACCTAAAGCACCATGCAGTGTTAACTGCATGGTGCTTTGTTATTTTCTTTTAAAATCACACGGTTTGGCTATAGCGTGTGGTTTTGGGTATGCTAGAATAAGCGCTTACATACCCACTGGTATCACTAATTTACTGGGGTACTTAAAATTATATTAAGCGCAGTGTCAGTTTGTAGTTGTTAAACTCTTTTACTGACCTTTGTACCGAGCAAGATAGACACTGGAGTTGTGTTTTTTTAATGGAAAATGTACTTATTTGGCCTAAAGAATACCCGTTATTAGTCAAAGGACTTATTGAGCAAAACGGTGCATTTATTTTAGACGCTTTAGAAGCATGGCCGGCTTGTCGCTCGACTGAAGAAGACAATGGCGTGTGTACCACTGTGCTACCGCCTATCTATTATTTAACCTGGTTAACTCCCCTTGAGCCATTTGAAGAGTGTTTTTTCCAACATATTTGTGAATATGATGAAGCCGCTCAACAGTATATTTCGGCAGCTAAAGATTACTATTTTGATAACGAGTATAGCCCAGAGAGTTTAGTGCTATTACTTTGCCAACGTCTTGAAAAATATGCAGCTGTAGCGTCACAAACAACGATAGAAACACCCGTTACGTTATTATCTCAGTTATTCTCAAAACGCTATTTTACAATCATCGAGTATGCGCTCAATGCGGGCAGTAAAATGAGTGCTGAAGATGCTTTGGCACTGTGGAAAGAAGTTGATTTTCGTGAACGTTTTAGCACCTTTATACCTGACTCAATCGATGACGTTAATGCGTTAAGTGAATTAGCGGCGAAAAAAGTTGCTGGCGGAAAGGATTATTTCACCTTATTGACCCAAGTATCACCAGATGTTGACTCAGTGGTGCTATTAGAACAAGCACTGTTGGCGCATTTGCGTTTTGACACAGCTAAACAAACGATGGCGATGCGTTTTATAGAGCAAGGTGCAACAGGCACGTTGGCGGATGAAAATGGTAAAACGGCCTTTATGTGGGCAGTTGAAAAAGGGTTTGTTAATTTAGTACAAACCTTATTAGATAAACAAGATAAAAAACAACGTGATGCCCTTGGTAACAGTGCTTTACATTATGCGGTACTAGCAAAAAATGAACCTTTGATGGTGCTATTATTGAAGTCTGGCTATGACTTTCGTGTTCGTAACTGTGATGGCTTAAGTTGTTATCGTTTAGCAGTGAGTGTTAAAGCCAGTCAGTTAGTGAAATGCTTAGAGCGTGATTTTGGTATTAAAGAATTATCGCCGGATGGACAATTTTCGCGGATCAAAAAAGTCCACGCCTTACATGCCATCGTGACTTTATTGTTGCCGCTACAGTTGTTTTTCTTTTTTGATGATTCGATTGCAATTAAAAGTGAACTGACGCTTTGCTTAACCATGTTGGCAATTGTCTGCTTCTTTTTTGCAATTAGTTTGAAGCGCTGCGCTTTATACCCTCATATTAAACACCCATGGGGGTTATTTGTACTGCGTTGTTGCTCATTGATCAGTTTAGTTGGGCAGCTAGGCTTAGCAAGTATTGTTGCATTGGCAACGTTAAGTGAAGTTGTTTAAGCTTCTTGCATGTACCGTAGACAAAAACGCGCTAATTAAGCGCGTTTTTTAGTTGTTATACCAATCGTGTTAAGTTACTGACCATTTAGCTCGCTAGAATGGTTAAATATTTAAGTCGTTTGGTATTAACTTTAGTCTTTTTTATTAAATTCATGAGCCGCTTTTTCTGTTGCTAACTCATCTTTTAGTTTTTGAATTTTTAGCCCCAGCTCTTGACCTCGGTGACGTGCATAATAAGTACAACCAATAAACATCATACTGGCGAACAGCAGCTCTAAAACGACCCATATTAGTTGTTCTTGTGCGACCCACAGTAGGGTAAAACCGTGAATAAAATAGAACATAACAATAAAGTTTGCCCACGCATACGTATAAGGTTTATCTTGAATGATGCCTTTTAGCGGCAGTAAAAGCGGCAGAATATACACAACAAAAATAAATCCATTGCTATGACCTTCTCTAGGCTCTAATAAAAACAACCAAAGTGGCATCAGCAGTAACAAGCCAATATAGCCAATTATTGCAATACGTTGAAAACGGATAGTGATAGCCTTTTTCGGTGTGAGTTGTGGGTTTAAATCGCTGTGCGATGTCATTGTAATTTTCTCGTGATTTTAACTAAGCGTTGGCCAACGCTTTGGCAAATTTTAATTTCGTCTTTACTTAATTGCGCGCTATTTTGTGCACCAGCAACATGGCTTGCACCATAGGGAGTGCCACCGGTTTGTGTGGCAAGTAATTCCGGTACTTCATAGGGCACACCCATTAACAGCATACCGTGGTGTAATAATGGCAGTGACAAATTAAGCAACGTTGCTTCATTGCCGCCATGCATGCTACTTGATGATGAGAATACACAGGCTGGTTTATCTATTAATTGCCCTTTTAACCATAAGTCGCTGGTGGTTTCCCAAAAAGCTTTGGCTTGTGAGGCCATCATACCAAAGCGAGTAGGGGTGCCAAATGCTAACCCATCACACTGGATTAAGTCATCTTTGCTGATCACAATATCGTGAGGTTCTCTAGCTACAAAGGTTCTTAGCAGTGCAGTACCGCCTTGGCATTCAATCGACTCTGCAATTTCATGTGCCATGGCTGCAACAGAGCCGTGACTTGAATGATACAACACAACAATAGTGACGCTCATTAAAGTACGCTTAGTACGTTTTCTGGTGGGCGACCCAGTGCGGCTTTATTGTTATTTACCACAATAGGGCGCTCAATTAATTTTGGATTGCTAACCATGGCTGCAATGAGTACGTTTTCATCATGCTCATTTTTAAGGTCTAACTCTTTGTAAATATCTTCTTTAGTACGCATTAGTTCACGTACTGAAGAAAACCCTAGCTGTTTAACTAAGATGCTGATTTGCTCATGATTCAATGGTGTTTTTAAGTATTCGATTATCTCTGGCTGAATCGATTTTTGCTCAAGTAGGGCTAATGTTTCACGCGATTTTGAACAACGTGGATTATGAAAAATAGTAACAGACATAGTAACAATCCAATTAGATAAAGTAAGGCTATTTTAGGCCAAGCAGCACCAGACTTAAAGCCTTGCGAGCTCTTTTTGCATTTGGCGGTATTGCGTTAACAATGCTTTGAGACGTTGTTGTTTAATTAGCTCTTGTGGTTCTACAAAATTGAGTGCTTTTTGTACTTCGTCAGCGGCTTTTAAGTAGGCGCCGTATTGTGCAAGAACGTCGGCATTTGCTTCATGATAAGCGGCTAAGTTATCTTGCTTTTTATAGGCATCTGCAAGAAGTTGCATGCCTAAATTATGTTCAGGCTTTTCGAGTAAAAATGATTTTAATATTTGCACTGCAACATCGTATTGCTCAGCTTCAAGTGCAGCATTGGCATAGTTTAAGGTAATAACTTGATTGTTAGGACGGTTTTCATGCAACGCGGCTAAAAACTTTACTGCTTCGGCGGCTTTATTCTGAGCTATCAATAGATCAGTATGCGTATCAATATAGAATAAATTTTTAGGATCAGACTTTAAAAGTTCGTCTAAAATAGGCGCCGCTTCATCGAGCTTTTTTTGATCCAATAAACTAATACCCAAGCCATAATTAAGCGCTGTTTTATTATAAAAACTGTTTTCACGTATGAGCTTTCTAAAGAAGTTTTCAGCCGCTTCTGGTGTTTGGTGGTAGCGAGCAATCACGCGGCTTTTGGCAAGGTTAAATTCTAAGCTATCCGGAAGTTGACGTTTTTCAAATTGCTGTGCACGTAAGCGCACATCAGACACGCGGCTCTCAGGTAATGGGTGAGTCAGCAAAAAGGCTGGTGGTTTGTATTTATAACGAATTTGCGCAGCAAGTTTAGTTAAGAATTCACTGGATGCGTAAGGATCAAATCCTGCATTATTTAGTGTTTGCATACCAATGCGGTCGGCTTCTTGCTCAGCTGAGCGGCTATGAGTGAGTTGACTAAATGCGCTTTGTGTTTGACTGGCTGAGATAATCGCGATACCGGCATCAGGAGACACAACGGTTGCTAAAATACCGGCAATCATACCGGCGATAGTGAGTGCGCTGTTATCTTGTTGTTGTTGCATGCGACGTGCAAGGTGGCGCTGGGTAACGTGGGCAATTTCGTGACCAAGTACTGAGGCAAACTGACTTTCGTTATCGGATTGCGCAATTAAACCGGTGTGCACCCCAACATGGCCACCATAAAAAGCAAATGCGTTGATTTCCGGATTGTTGATCCAAAAAAATGAAAACGGAAAGCGTACATCATTGGCATTGGCAACTAGCTTACGGCCAATTGTGGTTAAATATTCATCAAGCACAGGATCATTAACAACCGGTGATGAGCCACGAATTTGCATCATCATCACCTTTCCGATAGCTTGTTCTTTTTCAAGCGGCAAAGCTTGTAATGCTGAAGTACCAAGATCTGGCAATGTAAAATTGGTTTGTGCCTTTAATGGCTCACTTACCAGCACACTAAATGTTAAAAGTGTACTGAATAATGTAATAAAGGCTGATTTAAGCTGCATTTTATTCCTTGTTATGGTTTTCACCTAGCATGAGTTTAGCAATGTCGATTTCGTCACTGCATGCTCTGCTATCTCGTTCGCACAATTGATACAATTCTTTGATTGTGACCCCATCTAGCTTTACAACGTTCAATTCTCGCTGTAAAAAACTAATGATTTTATGTACTACCTTGTGTGCATGGAGAATAAGCGCCTTATCTGCTTTGTCACCACGTTCAAAGTAAAAACCAATAAACTTATGTAATTGGTTAATCCGGATCAAACTTTTCATTGACACTGGATCCCACTCGTTAAACTCCATAAAGCGGTTATCTTTAACGTATTTATCTATTGTAACGTCTTTTGCGTAGGGTTGTGCCCATAATTCAAAGCCTCGGTCGGTGAACACTTGATGCAACGCAATTCTTGGCTTATTTTCACAGTGGATCTCCCCAAGAGTGTCTTCATGACCTCCTAGTAAATCGAGATTCCAATTGCGCCTATCAATTATTTTTTTCACGGCATTATCAAAACCGTGTTCTAATATCCCCTCCGACTCGCTCACTGAAGAGGCGACAAGGTGATAGAAGGGTGGGAGTTCACCCCAATTTATTTGTTTTTTATACCAGTTAATTTCTTTAAGAGTTGGATTACTGGGTAGTTGCGCTTTATTATGCGTGCCAGACATTAACTTATCCTTACTACAAACTATGCTACAAGGATAAACTATTGCGATGCGTGTTTTAAGAAAAAGTTACATTTGTTATTAATAGTACTGATAAAGACCGTATTATTCATTTTTATAGGGTAGATAATTGGTTATGCTAGAGCAAGACTTGCGCGGATTTAAATGCCCGCAGCAATTTATCCAGTTTAAGTTGGCTTTGCGCCAAGCTTTAGCTGCGGCGCAATCGATAAGATTTACACTTTTGGCAGACCAATCTACCAAAGATATGGAGCGCTTTTTGCAAAAAAATCATTATCAGTACAAATTAGAGCAACAACGTGGATTGTTAATCGTGGAGCTAAATCGTGTTTGAATATGTAAAAATGTGGTACGAAAGGAAGTTTTCAGATCCGCATTCAGTGACCTTATTGTTTTTATTACTCGCTTTAATGGCGATGTTTTATTTCTTTGGTGCACTTATTGTACCTGTGCTGATTGCTTTAGTGATTGCTTATCTGCTTGATTGGCCGGTTGCGCATTTAGAGGGTTTTGGCTTACATCGCTTTACTGCCACTATTATAGTGATGTTGATTTTTTCAGGGTTGATGCTGACCTTAGTGATCGGCATGGGCCCAATACTTTGGCAGCAAGCTAGTAATTTAGTGCAAGAAAGCCCGCACATGATAGAGCAGGGAAAATCTTTTTTACTGCACTTGCCTGAGCAATACCCCAGTTTAATTAATGCAGAGCAAGTACAATCAGTGGTCAGCAGTGTTGAAGCCAAAGCAATTGAGTTTGGCCAAGTATTATTATCGGTCTCGTTGACATCATTAAAAGATGTAGTGGCGTGGTTGATCTATCTTATTTTAGTACCATTACTGGTATTCTTTATGCTCAAAGATAAGCTGGAGTTGATCAGAAGTGCAGAAAAACTCGTTCCAAAACAAAGACGCTTAATCTTGCAGGTATGGCACGAAATGAACCAACAGATCATGAATTATATTCGTGGTAAGGTGTTTGAAATTTTGATTGTAGGCTCAGTATCGTTTATCGCGTTCACTATTTTTGATTTACGTTATGCAGCGCTATTGGGCGTATTAGTGGGTTTATCAGTATTGATCCCTTTTGTGGGTGCGGCACTTGTTACCATACCGGTTGCGGCCGTGGCATTATTTCAATTTGGTTTAGAAACCCAGTTTTGGACCATACTGATCATCTACGGCATTATTCAAGCATTAGATGGTAATGTGCTGGTGCCGTTACTATTTTCTGAAGCGGTTGATCTGAACCCGGTATTTATTATTGTTGCGGTACTGTTTTTTGGTGGCTTATGGGGTTTTTGGGGCGTGTTTTTTGCAATTCCACTAGCGTCATTGGTAAAAGCCTTACTCAATGCTTGGTCAACGAAACAAGAAGAACAACTGATTGAGCATAGCTAACACGAACTTTGTTTAATTAGCTTTATACCTAAATCACCTGAAGATTTAGGTATTTTGGGTATAGTATCAAATGGTATAGAAAACGCACTTGAGAGACTAATTGATTCTTACGCGACCCATTAATTTTATGTAGAATGGGTTATAAGATATATCTTTTAGTAATATGGTGCGTTTTTTAATGTCTGATTTAATATTACCTACTGACTCATCGTCACAAATTTACCTTGATGCAAACGCAACAACACCGGTGCTACCTTGTATTGCAGAGGTTGTTTCGCATACTATGCAAATCTGCTTTGGTAACCCTTCTTCTTCACACATTACCGGTATTCAAGCTAAACACTTATTAGAGCAAACACGTCAAAAAGCCCGTGATGTGATAGGTGCACAGCAGGGGGATATTTTATTCACTTCTGGGGCTACCGAAGGAATTCAAACAGCTGTCGTGTCTACGCTCATAGCAGCTAAAGAGCATGCTAAACCAAACCCAGTATTACTGTATGGCGCGACTGAACATAAAGCAGTACCTAATACATTAATACATTGGAATGCCGTATTGGGTATAAACGCAACCGTGCTTGCGATCCCGGTATCGAGTGATGGCCTTTTAGATTTAGATTTTATTGCTCAACACGCTGGTGATGCACTGATGATTTGTACCATGGCAGTTAACAATGAAACCGGTGTTTATCAAGATTTAAAAGCGATTGAAAAGGTAATACGAGCACATAACACGGAAGTTGCGTGGATGGTGGATTGCGTACAAGCGCTAGGGAAAACCGCATTAGCCCTTAGTGATACAACGATTGACTACGCGCCATTTTCAGGCCATAAACTTTACGCACCGAAAGGTATAGGCGTGTTGTATATTCGTCAAGGCAGTGCCTATACGCCATTTATTGCCGGTGGTGGTCAAGAAAGTGGCATGCGCTCCGGTACTGAAAACCTGCCAGGCATCGCAGGTCTTAACAAACTGTTTTGTTTATTGCTGGATAAAACAAACGATACGTTTAAATCAATCGATGTGTTAAACGGCTATCGTGAACAATTACATCAGGCTTTAGTGGATACCTTTGGTAATATAACCTTTAATCATACTTTTGCATTGTCAGTACCAACAACGTTAAATTTTGCTGTTGATGAACTCAGTAGTAAAGAAGTGATGGATTTGTTCGATGCGGCAGGTATTCGTATCAGTGGTGGCTCAGCCTGTAGCTCTGGCGCAAATCGTAGTTTTGTGTTAGATGCCATGGGCGTGAGTGATTGGCGTAGTGAAAATGCAATACGTTTATCATTTGGACCGGCGACAACACAGGCTGAAATAACCACTGCCTGTGCGCGTATTCGTTCACTTAAACCAATATTACAAGCTAATTGTTTGGTGGTTTCAGATTCGTCATCACCACAGCAAGAAGCGTGTGCATTAGGGTTAACACAATTTAGACATCAAGGTGCGTGTTGTTGGTTGTATGTCAGTCAAGATAAACAAGCAGTGATCATTGACCCAATTATTGAGCTTATCCCGCGGCTTGAAAAAATAGTACACACACAAAATTTAGCGGTAGCAGCCATTTTAGACACACATGCCCATCAAGAGCGATGCTGTGCGACTACATTGTTGGCTCAGGCCTTAAAATTCAGTTTGCATGACGAGCATGAATTAGGGTGGCCAGTGCAGCAAACGAGTATTGCATTACCTGAATGCACCATTGAGCGCTTAGCAACACCCGGGCACAGCCAAGATAGTGTTAGTTATTTATTGCGGTGTAACAACTCTCAACAAGTGCTATTTTGCTTTTGCGGTGATTTGCTGCTGCCTGCTGGGCTTGGTAATACTGCAATTGACGGTGGGGATGCGTTAGCTATGGCACACTCATTACGTCAACTATCAACATGCTTAGCAGAGTCGACAGTTATTTGTTCTGGTCATGACTACCAGCAATGTTTTGCTATTAATTGGCAAGTTCAACAGCAGCAAACGCCGTTATTGCATGCATTATTGAACAATGAACTAAGTGATACTGAATTTGCTAACAACAAGCAGCGCAGCGATGAAGACAATTTATGTAAATTTGCAACTTTGTGTGGTTATGCTGACAGTTTAAAATACAGTAGAGCTTACGAACTGAACGCCGTGCAAGCAAAAGATATGTTAACTGCAAGCGATGTCTATTTAATTGATACCCGTGAACCATATGAACATGGGGCAAACAATATTCCTCAGTTATTTGCAGTTAGCCCTGCGCGAGTGATGAATATTCCGCTAAGTAGAATGGCAAATGCATTAGTGGACAGGCAATTGAACCCACAGGGTAAATATATTTTACTTTGTCGCAGTGGTAATCGTTCAAAACAAGCGGCAACTAACTTATCTCAGCTTGGCTTTACTGACGTGTATAATCTCAGCGGTGGAATGGCACTGTTATAATAACAGGGCAGAAGACTGGCAATTGACTGATAATAAATAAGGCGCTTTTAGCGCCTTATTTATTATCAGTCAAGGCTGTAGCTACTGTTTAGGCCCTGAACTTTCACGGATCACAATTGATGGTGTAAATGATGTGATGATGTCTTTATCTTGGTTACGAGCACCGCGAGTTTTGGTAAATAATAACCGTGCTGCATGTTGAGAGATAACATCGTTTGCTTGATGAGCGGTAGTTAACTTTGGCCATGTCTGACGAGAGAAAGGAGAATCCTCAAAGCCAGTAATAGATAACTGTTCAGGAATAGCAATACCCATTAAGCGTGATGCAAATAGGGCGCCAGCGGCCATTTCATCGTTGCCACCTAATATAGCGGTTATAGCCAAGGTGTTATTCTCGGCTAACAAGTGCTTTGCACCTTCAACACCCGACTCAAACGAATATTTACCATCGTAAATAAAGCGTTTATCAAATTCTTTATGATTATCTGCCAGCGCTGCTTTATAACCTTCAAGGCGTTCAGACGTCGATTTATGTTCTTTATCGCCACAGATAAAGCCAATATTTTCATGTCCATGAGTTAAAAGGTGAGTGGTGATCTCATACGCGGCTTTATAATCGTTAACATAAATACAGGTGTCTTGATCATCATCTGATGGTCGCCCAGATAACACCCTAACGTAATGAATATTTAACTCATCGAGTAAATTGGTGATGCTACTTTGCTCTGATAATGGCGGTGTAAGCACAAGCCCAGCTAAGCGAGAGCGCTTTATCATGGTGATAAATTCATCTTTCATGTTTGCATCTGTATAAGTGCATGGATGGATCACCAATTCATAGCCTTCGTCTTTACAGCGAGAAAGCACACCATTTTGCATATCAATCACATAATACGCATTAGGATTGTCATAAACTAAGCCTACCGTAAATGATGACGTGCCAGCTAGGTTTCGTGCTGCAAGATTTGGCTGATAGTTCAGCTCTTTTACAGCATCCATGACTGTATCGTAAGTTTTTTTACGAACAGATGGTTCTTTATTTATTACCCGTGAAACCGTTTTCATCGAAACCCCGGCGAGCCTCGCTACATCATTTATAGTTACTTTCATAGAGTTACTTTTAGGTTATTGTTTTAGTGTTGATATGTTCCTGATAAGAATACACCTAAGTAGACTTAACAAACGTGTTATTCATTATTTCTTCATCAAGACCAGTTAGTGTATCTAATGTTCAGTAAAATTAGCAGTAAAATAATTGAGATAATTTTTATGATACCGGTGTCAAATGAGTAAAAGTACGTTATTATCTCGATTGTAAAATATAAAATTAGCTTGTTGATAGCGTTGTCATTCTAACTTATCGTTAAATTTATTTGTAAGTTAATACGCTATTAGTACACTTTTTTAATCTAAAGATAGTTATAAATCAGTTTGTTGCGAGTTTAAGGGGATGTTAAAAATGAGTTGTCGTTCACAGTTAGCTAGTTGGCAAGCATTACAAGTAAGTGCAAATAAGATGAAGGAAGTTCATCTTAAAGATTTATTTGCCAATAACAGCACGCGATTCGAGCAATTTTCGACTCAGATCCCAGGTGTTTTATTTGATTATTCAAAACAATTGATTGATAACAGTGTGATGACACAGTTACTGTCTTTAGCACAAGAGTGCGATATCGCTAACTGGCGAGATAAAATGTTCAGCGGTGAAAAAATTAATATCACCGAAGATAGAGCCGTGCTTCATACTGCACTTCGTAACCGTAGTGCATCATCATTAGTTGTAGATGGCGAGAATGTAAGTTCGGTGGTTAACGCTGAGTTACAAAAAATTAAGTTGTTCGTTGAAGAAGTACGTAGCGGGCAATGGTTAGGTTATACCGGTAAAGCCGTGAAAGATGTTGTGAGCATTGGTGTTGGTGGTTCAAACTTAGGCCCACAAATGGCCACGGAAGCACTAAAAAGCTATGCAGATGACTCATTAAAAGTACATTACGTTTCAAATGTTGATGGCGTACAAATTGCGTCAGTATTGAAAGACATCGATCCTGAAACAACTTTGTTTGTGATTTCGTCAAAAACCTTTACTACATCTGAAACCATGACCAATGCAAAAACCGCCGTTGCATGGTTTTTAGAGTCAGCCGATGACAAGCAAGCCATTGCTAAGCACTTTGTTGCAGTGAGCACTAATTTAGAAAAAACGGCAGCGTTTGGTATTGCTGATGAAAATGTATTCACAATGTGGGATTGGGTAGGTGGTCGCTTTTCATTATGGAGTGCGATAGGCTTACCAATTGCATTATATTTAGGTTTTGATGCATTTGAAGCGATTCTTGAAGGCGCTTTTGAAGTTGATGAACACTTTAAAACGGCCGAATTTGCAGAAAATGTACCATTGTTAATGGCTTTGTTGAGCGTATGGAATACCAGCTTTTTAGGTTTCGACTCACAGGTTATTTTACCTTACGATCAAGCATTACACATGTTGCCAGCTTATTTGCAGCAAGGTGAAATGGAAAGTAATGGTAAGCACGTTAATTTTGCGGGTAATACCGTACCGTATACTACAGTGCCGATTATTTGGGGTATGACCGGCATTAATGGTCAACATGCTTTTTATCAGTGTTTGCACCAAGGCAATGTGATTGTACCAGCTGATTTTATTGCCTCTATTAAACCTCAGGTTAATATTGGTCAGCATCACGACATTTTATTATCGAACTTTTTTGCACAAACAGAAGCGATGATGATGGGGGTTGATGCCGAGCAAGTTCGCGCTGATTTAACCGCAAAAGGCAAATCAGAGGCTGAAATAGCCGCGCTAATTAATCATAAAATCCACCGTGGTAACCGTCCTACAACATCAATGCTGTTAGATACGGTTGATGCAAAAACGGTGGGGCGATTAATTGCCTTATATGAGCATAAAATTTTCTGCCAAGGCATCATTTTAGAGATCTGTTCTTTCGATCAATGGGGTGTTGAACTTGGTAAAGGTTTAGCCTCAAAAATTGAAGCTGAGTTACTGGATGATAATATAAACCATCCACATGATAGTTCGACAAATGGCTTAATGAGCTATTATAAACAACGTCGAGCGCAGTAAAAAATTCGCACAGCACAATCAATTGTACTGTGTAACCAAATACCTTTGAACGGGTAGCGCTGGAGTTCTTAGGGCCTGTATATTTGTGAGAGGATATACAGAGCCCCTAAGACTCATTTAATTACCAGTTTGAAATGAATACAGCTGAATCAATATTCAGCGATAAAAACAAGCGAATTCAACAGGCTTTTTCTCGAGTACGATGCCAAAAAGCTGACATCAACTAAACAACAAGAATGTATGCCCGCACTATCAATAGTGGATAGTTGACAACTGGGCATAGCAAACGTAGAGAGTAAATTATGTTAAATCCTTTTGATATTGTAATTTTTGGGGGCGGTGGTGATCTTGCATTACGCAAATTATTACCTGCAATGTATCGCGCATATCAAGAAGGCAACCTTCCACAAGGTTCGCGTATTTTACCGACGGTTCGTGAAGAAAGTAAACGTGCGGAATACATAGAAACAGCTCATCAAGCGCTAAAAGAATTTTTAGGTAAAGGTGAGTTTAATGCCAAAGATTGGAAAGCTTTTTCAGCGTGTTTGGTGCCAGTAGTCACGAATGTAACCGAAGCAGACGATGATTGGGATAAACTAAAAACAATACTAGATGAGCACGATGCAGACAAATCTCGGGTGTTCTATTTATCACTTCCACCTGCGGTATATGGTAGCTGCTGTGAAATACTGTCTAGCAAAGGTCTGATCACTGCTACATCACGTGTCGTTGTTGAAAAACCAATTGGTTATTGCGGTAATTCAGCAGAAGAGATCAATGCAAAAATTGCTGAATACTTTAGCGAAGAGCAAATCTTCCGTATTGATCATTACTTAGGTAAAGAAACGGTACAAAACTTAATGGCACTGCGTTTTTCAAATTCATTATTTGAAAATATGTGGGATGCTAAATCAATCGATAATATTCAAATCAGCTTATCTGAAACTGTTGGCCTTGAAAGCCGTGCTGGTTTTTATGATAAAGCCGGTGCTTTACGTGACATGGTGCAAAACCATTTATTACAATTGTTATGTTTAGTCGCGATGGAATCACCAAATAAACTTAATGCAAACAGCATCCGCACCGAAAAGCTGAAAGTATTAGAATCATTGCGCCCACTTGTTGCAACGGATGTAGATGACAACATCATTCGTGGTCAATATGTACCCGGTGATTTGGATGGCAAAATTGTCCCTGGTTACTTAGAAGAGTTAAATGAAGGTTCAAGTAAAACAGAAACATTTGTTGCTATTCGAGCGCATATTGATAACTGGCGTTGGGCGGGCGTGCCATTTTACCTTCGTACAGGTAAACGTATGGCAAAACGTTGTGCCGAAATTGTCGTTGAATACAAAAAAGTATCACACAATGTTTATGGTGATAATGTTGGCAATATTGAACCAAACCGTTTGGTTATACGCCTTCAGCCTGAAGAGACAATTCAATTAACCTTGATGTCAAAGCGTCTTGATAATTTAGAGATGCAATTAGAGCCGGTAACCATGAACATTGAGCTATCGCAAGCTTATAGCAATGGTTTCCATTCAGATGCGTACAAGCGCTTGATGTTAGATGCAGCTGCAAATAATCCATCCCTGTTTATTCATCGTGATGAAGTACGTCAAGCTTGGAAATGGATTGACCCAATTATCGAGCGCTGGCAAGAAAAAGGTAAGCCTGCTTTATACCGTGCTGGTAGCTGGGGGCCTGATGATGCTGATGAACTATTAGCTGAAAATAACCATGTTTGGTTTAACACTGGCGATAAGGCATAACAATGGCAACCATCGTAGAGAAATTTTTTGATTCAAAAGATGCATTAACCGCTGAGTTATCTACAACACTTGAACAAAGTTTAGTCAACGGTATTGAAGCTGATGGCCGTGCCGTACTGATGGTATCAGGTGGTTCATCACCTGCACCCGCTTATAAGCACTTATCTAATCTAGCATTAGATTGGGCAAAGATAGATGTTGCTATGGTTGATGAACGTTGGGTTGATGCAGCACATGAAAAAAGTAATGAAGCGTTTATTAAGAGCACGTTATTACAAAATCATGGGGCGGCAGCTAACTTCATTACTATGAAAAACAATGCCGAGACTGCCCAACAGGGTAGTGCAGAATGTGAAGCTGCGTACCAACAACTGAAACGTCCATTTGATGTAACTATATTAGGCATGGGACCGGATGGTCATACCGCTTCATTATTTCCACATGCGGGCGGTTTACAGCAAGGGCTTGAAACATCACAATTGGTATGTGCAATTAATGCTATAGAAAGTGAAGTAACAGGGAATATTACCGAACGTATGACGTTAACTTTAGCAGCGATTGCGCAGTCTAAAGTGGTTAAGTTACTGATCAGTGGAGAAGAAAAGCTTGCTGTATATAAAGCAGCAAAAGCCGGTGGAGATGAAAACGACATGCCACTACGTGCAGTTTTAAATCACCCAACAATAAATATTGAAGTTTATTGGGCTCCGTAACGACCCCAATCGACCCAAACTTTAAAATGCAGGCTATAAAGCCTGCATTTTTGTTTCTCTTCTAAATTTATCTGTATCGCACTTGCAAGATCTTTATTATTTTCGCTTATTTATTTTTATCGAAAACAACAGTTATACAATCGTGTTAAGTTACTGACCATTTATAGCTTCGCTAGAATGGTTAAATATTTAAGTTGATTGGTATTATATAACGCCCGGCAATTATTAAGTTTGGAGCGTAATGTGATCTATCTGCCAGTGACTTATCTTCACTAAATAACAAGCCTCACAAATAGTGTGAGTTAACTAGTTGTTTGTTGAAATGTGGCTACTTATGCCTACTTTATTAAAAACATGAGGATCTTAGTGGTTTAAAAAACTTCACTAACTACATTAAAAATTATCCATATAGAACAATTATATGAGTAATTTTCACTGATCACTATAGCTCTCTAAAATTTTCAATGAAAAGGGTAGGCTATTGGGGGGAAATAAAGGTAGACATTAATAGCGTAACTCTTTAAAATACAAAAATGACAACGCTGTCATTGGTGTTGATAACTATTAATAAATTCCCCTTGATAAATTATTTGCCCTAATTTATCTACAATATTAATGTGAAAAGGTGTGTTTTTTTCATCCAGCTAAAGTTATATTCTTATCAGCAAATAAGCGAAATATCATTTCTGTATAGTTAAAGTGGAACGTTTTTTTTACACTAAGACTTATCTAAAATCATAAAATTACCTAAAACAGTGCATTTGGTTTTCTGTTTTTGAACTTAACCATGCTATATTCCCGCCGTAAAACTGTAACAATTTATAAACTCTATTTTTTTAATCTATTAATATTCAATTGGTTAGTATTTTTATAGCTATTTTTTTGCACAAAACGGCTAAAAAGATGTAGCACAAATGTAATTTAGAGTGTATGGTTTGTTACTGGATGACAACGCTGTCATCATCACTGGGCAGAAGTGATAAATAAAACCAACAAAATGATTCAAGGGGAATCCTGTGTTAGCTAAAAATTTTAAAAAAAGCTTATTAGCAGTAAATATCGGTCTTGTAATGAGTGCCGGATTCACTGGTGCTGTTTATGCAGCTGACGAAGTAAAAGTTCAAGAAGACGTAGAAGTCATTGAAGTACGTGGTATTCGTCGCTCTTTAGAGGCATCAATCAATACTAAACGGTTTGCTGATGGCGTTGTAGATGCTGTATCAGCAGAGGATATTGGCAAGTTTCCAGATAGTGATGTAGGTGAAGCTTTAGGTCGTATTCCTGGTGTTGCAGTTAATCGCCAGTTTGGTCAAGGGCAGCAAGTTTCTATCCGTGGCGCATCTAATCAACTAACGTTGACTACATTAAATGGTCAAAATGTTGCTTCTACAGGTTGGTATGACCAACAAGCAATTGACCGTAGCTTTAATTACACACTTTTACCACCACAGATGATTTCTGAAATTAAAGTATATAAATCTTCTCAAGCAGATTTACTTGAAGGTGGTGTTGGTGGTTCGGTTGATGTTATTACTCGTAAACCACTGGATCTAGATTCTGGCACTGCATTTATTTCAGCTGAGGGCACATATTCAACGGCTTCTAGCGAAACAGATCCTGCAATTTCAGGCCTCTACAGCTGGAAAAATGATGAAGAAACATTTGGTGTTCTTGCCGCTGTTGCATGGGAAGATACAACATATGTGCGCCGTGGTAATGAAGCATCTTACGCATGGGCAGGTGCAGAGTCTGCTAACTATTTTGAGCAAAATCGTGAGCGTACTGCAGTAGATTTTACAGCTCAATATTCACCTACAGATAATATGAGCTTCGCTCTACATTATATGAATTTAGACTTAAGTGCAGATAATAATAACAACAGTCTTTTTGTCTTCTCTAATACTGATAGTTGCTCACAATTTAACGATGCCGGTGCATGTTTAGTCCGTGAAACAAATGCAGCTAATCCAGCTGGACAAACGTTCTTGCAAACATTCGCTCGTTTTGCATCAATGAATTCAGAAACAATCGATTTATCGTTTGATTACGTTAGCGATAATTTTAAACTTGAAACACAAATAGGCACAACTAAAGCTGAAGGTGGTACTGATTTAACTCTTAATCATGCTGCTTTTATCGGCTCTCCAGAAGATGTTTACGGTACAATTGATGCAACTGGTGAATATACAGATATTGATATTGCTGTGAATGGTTGGAATGAAAATGACATTGATACAGTATGGGCGGATAGAGGTCTTCAAGAGTGGGCAACACAAATTGCGCCAAATGAGGATAAAGAGACATACTTTCAAACTGATTTAACTTTGATGCTGGATAGTGATTTCATTACCAGCGTTAAAACAGGTGTTCGTTGGTCTAACCATGAAGTAACAAGAGAATCTTTGCGAGCAGCACAAGGTGCACACGTTAGCGTTGATCCTTTGCAATACTGGAGTGGTACAGATACTGCTGGTATGCAAGATTTAACAATTCCACTACCAAATATTAACGCGATGAAAGCGAATGGCTTAGCGGCTGTTCAAAACTGGTATGAAGACCGTTCTGGCTTTGGTACTGTTGAAGAGGAAAACCTTTCAGTATATGTAATGGCAAATTTTTCCGGTGAAGCCTATCGCGGTAACTTTGGTGTGCGCTATGTATCAACATATGCGGAGTCAGATTTTTATGCACCAGATCCAACTTTTGTTGACCCAAATGGGATTGCGCAAAATAACGGCCTAAGCTCAACAATCGACACAGACCAAGGTCATTATAGTGAACTTTTACCAAGTTTTAACTTAGCATATGATATAAATCAAGATACTATTTTACGTTTCTCTATTGCGCAAGTTATCTCTCGTCCAAACTATTCAGATATGTTTGCATCGCAATCGTTAGCAGGTTATGGCGATACACAGTTAGGTAATCAGTCGGTTACAAAAGGAAGCCCTTCACTTAGCCCGTTTAAGGCAACTCAGGCTGATATTGGTTTTGAATATTACTATGGTGACTCTAACTTAGTTGCAGTTACTGCTTTTTATAAAGATGTTAGTAACTTCACTACGTCTGAGACATTACGTAACCAAAAAATTGGCATTACAGACCCCGTTTGTAAATGTGATGATTGGACCGTGAACACACAAGTAGACGGTGATGGTGGCGAAATTGCAGGGGTTGAGTTCCAAATTCAACATGCGTTAGCAGGTGGCTTCGGAACCATGTTTAACTATACCTTCGCTGACAGTTCTGCCGATCCGGATAATTTCTCTGATGGCATTGATGTTTTCACTGATAGTTCAGAGCATACAGTTAACGCAGTCGGCTATTATGAGAATGATGACGTTTCTGTACGTCTAGCTTACAATTGGCGTTCAGAGTATATGATCCGTGAAACAGGCTTTTATGGAAACCGCTGGCACGATGATTTTGGTACACTTGATTTAACAGCAAGTTATAATTTAACTGAAAACTTCACATTGCGTTTTGCTGCTACAAACTTACTTGAAGAAGATAGCATTCAATACGCTGCAGCAGATGCAGATAACGAAGCAACTAAAATTTCACTTAAAGATGGCTATCCAGCTTGGTCTTACCAAGGTGAAGCTACTTATGCAATTGGTGTAGATTTCCGCTTCTAAATTAAGATTAAGATATATAATTAAGCCCCGTTTTCGGGGCTTTTTTGTGAGAATACTATGAATAAAAAAAACATAAGGGATATCGTCATTTTAGGTGGGGGGACAGCAGGTTGGCTTACTGCAAACCATATTGCATCTCACTATAAAGAAAGCATAGCAGCAGGTAACCTTTCAGTAAAATTAATTGACTCACCGGATGTAGCGACAATTGGTGTGGGTGAAGGTACAGTGCCAGTAATAAGAGAAACACTCAAAAGTTTTGGGATTTCAGAAACTCAACTATTAGTGCAATGCGATGCAACATTTAAACAAAGTATCAAGTTTGTCGATTGGACTTATAATCCCTCAGAAAAACCCAATAATTTCTACCATCATCTATTTGAATACCCACATTTAGGGAATGATTCAATAAATGCATTTTGGCTGCAGAATAAAGATATATGTCCTGATCATTATGCTTCCTGCGTATCAATACAGCATGACATATGTGAAGCAAATTTAGCCCCTAAAAATATTCAAATTCCAGAATATGGTGGTATTGTTAATTATGCATATCACTTAGATGCAAGTAAATTTACAGAGCTACTAAAAGAAAATGCGATTAATAATTTAGCTGTTAAACATACTCATGCCCATGTGTCTAACGTAAAGCTCTCATCTGATGGTTATATTTGTGAGTTAGAGCTGTTAAATGAGGGCGTGGTTAGTGGTGACTTATTTGTTGATTGTAGTGGCTTTGAAGGAAAGTTAATAAAGAAAACACTTAATGGCTCATTTGTAGATAAATCAGATGTTTTATTATGCGATACCGCACTTGCAATACAAGTTCCTTATGGAGAACACGAAAAAATTATTAAACCTTATACTGTCGCACATGCGAAAAAGGCTGGGTGGATTTGGGATATAGGTTTAACTACAAGAAGAGGGGTTGGTTTAGTTTATTCTAGTAATCATATAAATGAAGAAAGCGCTTATAAAGAACTAGCAAAGTACCTAGGTAAAGAGCCTGTTAATGCGCGCAAAATACCTATGCAAACTGGGTATCAAAAAGAGCCGTGGTTGAAGAATTGTGTTTCAATTGGCTTATCTCAAGGGTTTGTTGAACCGCTTGAGGCAACCGGGCTACTTGTTTTTGATATGACAGCAAAAATATTAGCAACGAAGCTACCAATTAATTTTAATGAGATGCAAAATATTGCCAAAGATTATAACCAGCAAGTAGGTGCAATTTGGGAAAATATTATTGATTTTATAAAACTACATTATTGCATTTCAAAACGTGATGATACGCAATTTTGGCTTGATAATCGTGATGAAGCAAATATTCCTGATGGCCTTTTACAAAAACTAAAGTATTGGCATACCCATATTCCTAGTCAGTTTGATTTTGAACGTACGACAGACCTTTTTAAGCTCGAGAATTACTTATACGTAATGTATGGTATGGATTTTGAGATTGATAGAAATGCAATCTCGCAGAGGTATCCAAGTTTAAGCTCAGCGACAGCTCATATCAGTAAAATACAACAGGCAAGTATATTAGCAATGAAGAGCTTACAGGGGCAAAGAGATTTACTCATTAAGATTAAACTGCATGGTTTAGGGAAAATATAAATCTAAGTAATATTATTATCAAACGAGATAAAGGAAGTAATTGTTAGGCGGCCTTTTGCTATTTCATTATTTAGTTTACATTGCGATGGAATAATCGCTGAGTGTAGTACATTACCTGGGTATATGAATAGTCTAGAAGGCTTAGCTTTACAATATGCTATTAGCTCATAATACTCATTATCTTTATCAATATAGCCATTTAACTTAGCTTGAAGAGCTTCTTCTTTTGCTGTTTGATTAAAGCTTTCCTCTGTTTCAAGATTAATTCTTTCAAGGTTTGTTTTTCTGTGTGAAAACAAACCTGTGCCACCAAACTCTTCACCACATAAGTAGTGCACTATAGCTAGTTGGTTGTTCTTGGTTCCATCATAATGAGGGATTTTTTGTAATTGCGATAATTCTTCACTGGGTGTTTGAGCAATCGCATAATTTGAATTTAAAGATTCAATTTTAGAACCTTCTAAATTAAAGTGATTGACTATTTTTGGTAATATACTTTCAATGAAGGTGAAATATTGAGGTGTTACTCTTGACCAAATTCCTGGATAATAATTTAGTGCTTTGATCCAGTCACCTTTATAAAAGCTTGCACTCTTTTTCCAGAGTTCACAGTCTTCATCAGGTAGGTCAATAATAGCATATGGATTGTTTCCTACTTTAGTCTTTTCAAGCCGGATATTCAAAAAGTAAAGCCTCGATTAATTGATGGAAACACACCATATTTAAGTTAAATATGATTCAGTTTGATTAGGCCACTAAAAGGCACTTTTCTTCGATTACAAATTACTACCCATAAGTTAAGAAAAACTTAATTCGGTATATGCATTAGTATTTGGATGCCGTCTAATTCTATATTTTTTTTCTTGTAGTTTAAAGTAACTTGTCTGACAGCTTCCTAAAGATAGCTACATTAAGCTTCTTATGTTTAAAATCATATGATAACTGCAAATTGCAACAAACATTTCACTTCCATTTTTGTAGCAAAACCTTTAGCCTTAGGGTACTAACAGCAAAAATATAAACTTATTAATAACGGAGCAGTAACATGGCGGAGCAACAAGTACAGCCTTTACACAATGAAAAGCATGCCAACACTAAAATTCAAAACGGCATCAATGTAGAATTTTTAAAAACTCAACACTTAGTGCCTGTCGTTGCACATGAGTTCGCGCGTGTAGCAAATGAGTTTCCAATGTCTTTCGTAAAAAATAACGAGACTGGTCAATTTCAAGCTGTAGCTATGTTTGGTTTAGAGCCTGGCGAAAACCTTTTTGTAAAAGACGGTAAGTGGACTGCAGCGTTTGCTCCTATGGCAACAACACGCTACCCACTGGGTCTAGTTAAACACCCACAAGAAGATCAATACGGTATTGTGATTGACGAAGCAAGCCCATTAGTGGGTGAAACTGAAGGAAATGCATTATTTGAAAACGGTGAAGAGACAGATTACTTAAAACGTCGTAAAGAAGCACTTGTATCATTTATTGAGTTTTCTCATGTAACTGAAGCATTCACAAAATATCTTGCTGATAAAGAGCTTTTAGTAGCGCAAACACTAACAGTTGATATTAAAGGCGAGAAAAAAGACATCAATGGTATTTACCTTATTGATGAGAAAAAACTTAACGAGTTAAGCGACGAAGACTTTTTAGAGCTTCGTAAGCGTGGTTATTTAGCGCCTATTTTCTCTTTCTTAACGTCTACGCATCAAGTAGCACGTTTAGCTCGTTTGAAAGCGCAACAAGCGTAATTTAAACGAAATATTAAAAAGCGCCTTTGGGCGCTTTTTTTATGTCTTTTATCTGGTTAGGGTTGTAATTTAGCGCCAATTTATTCACATTGGTTATACTTATTTCCAACACAAGCTACCTGTATGAACAAGTCACTTTTTAGCGCTTTAGTTAGTGCGTGCTTTATAACGTTTAGCCCATTAGCCATAAGCGCTAGTGCACCTTTCGCTATCGCTATTCACGGTGGGGCGGGCACGATTGAAAAAAGCCGTTTTACTCCAGAGCAACAACAAGCTTATCGCTCTAAACTCAAAGAGGCGGTAGAAACTGGCTATAAAGTACTTGAGCAAGGTGGCGAAAGCCTAGATGCAGTAACCGCTGCAATCAATGTATTAGAAAACTCGCCATACTTTAATGCCGGTCGAGGTGCGGTATATACCTATGACGGCGGCCATGAATTAGATGCGTCAATTATGGATGGTCGTGATCGTCAAGCGGGCGCTGTTGCGGGTGTTAAACATATTGAAAATCCGATTAATTTAGCGCGCTTGGTGATGGAAGAATCGGTTCATGTGATGCTCAGTGGTCAAGGTGCTGAAGAGTTTGCCAAAGAGCAGGGCGTTCCATTGGTCGAAAATAACTTATTCGATACGGATAACCGTTATAAAGCGTTATTAAAAGCAAAAGAAAAACTAGATAAAGCCAAAGCTACCAGTAAAGATTATCAAGCTGCGCATCAGGCGTTACCCCTCAATTATAAAATGGGCACTGTGGGTGCTGTCGCACTTGATAAAAACGGTAACTTGGCGGCAGGTACTTCAACGGGCGGGATGACTGCAAAGCGTTTTGGTCGCATTGGTGATGCCTCTGTAATTGGTGCTGGTACATTTGCTGAAAATGCGTCATGTGCGGTATCTGCCACTGGCCACGGCGAGTATTTCATTCGTTATAATGTCGCGGCTGATATTTGCGCACGAGTTAAATATCAAAGTAAGACTATTACACAAGCGGGTGATGAAGTGATTAATAGTGTGCTAAAGCCGATTGGTGGTACTGGAGGAGTGATCATAGTTGATAGCAAAGGTAATATCAGCTTACCGTTTAATACCAGTGGTATGTATCGGGCCAGCAAATCAAATACGCAAGCGACCTATGTGGCAATTTTTAAAGACGAATAATACGATTATGTAAATGTACTACAGCCAGTAAACTATGCTGGCTGTATGTTAGTATTGAGGCGTTTTTTTTCATAATCGCTTTTGATTATTTCAAGTGCTTTGAGCACATCATCAGCGGCAACGTCATGTTGTTCAAGCAGCATTATTAAGTCTACGGCTAATTTTACGTGTGTAGGTGCTTGGGTTAACTCTTTACTCATGTCCGGCCTTTTTTTTCGCTATTTGGCTGATTGCAACATCAATGGCAATATTTACTCGTTCCTCCATATGAGAGCGTTCAACGTGTGGTAAGTAAAACTCCATATCTACATCATAGCGAATGTATCGGGCAGGTAGTTGGTTTAGTACAGTACAGCAAAAATCAGCCATTACGTCTTCACTATATTGCTTTTCAAGTTGTCGTTTAATGATTTCTTCAATCATAATTTTTTCATAGTAATTGTGTATGTCGTCATGTAATCGCACTGTGTTATCTACCTTAGTAGTATTAAGCTGTTTTTAGTTTATACCAAGTGCGGGTATAAATCGACAATCGCTTGAAAAAGCAGCTTATGAACCTCAACTAACTTTTGTGTATCTCGCTGATAACCGCCACCGAGCGCGCACATTAAAGGAATTGAGTGCTGTTTGCAGGTTGCTAAAACCAGCGAATCGCGTTGATATACACCCTCTAAACTAACATCAAAATAGCCTAATTCGTCTTGGCTACAAATATCAGCTCCGGCGTTATATAAAATAATATCAGGCTGATGAAGACGGATACAAAAAGCCAAGGCATTAGCGACTGTTTTTAAATATTCATTATCGCTGCAGCCAGTGTTGAGTGAGAAATCATAATCAGAATGCTGCTTTAAACGTGGAAAGTTTTGCTGACAATGAATCGAACAGCTAATCACTCCATCAAGAGAGCCACAAATTTCGGCTGTGCCATCACCTTGGTGTACATCACAATCAAAAATCAGCACCGTTGATGCTTGCTCAGTGTTAATGAGGTGAGCGGCGGCAACCACGAGGTCGTTGAAAATACAAAAACCACTGCCGTAAGCATTATAAGCATGATGATATCCGCCGCTGAGATTTACCGCCAGCTGCGTTGTTAAAGCGTATTCAGCGGCTTGAATACTTGCACCAACAGAAAATAAAGTGCGCTCTACCAGTTGATTTGACCATGGGAAACCCATTTTCTTTATTTCTTTGTCAGTTAACTGCCCGCTAATAAAGCGTTCAACATACTCATGGCTGTGGCAAAGCTGGAGCTGTTCATTAGTCGCTTTATTTGGGCTAATAAAGTCAGTAAAACCAAGCTCTGCAATTTCTTGTTTTAGCAATTTATATTTAGCGATTGGAAAACGATGGCGTACAGGCAGTTCAAGCGCAGAGTATAGTGGATGATAAAAAACAGTCATAGCTAGCGTAATTGTTGTTTTTCAACTATTTGAATTTTTTCTTCGGTGGCAGATATTGCCTTACGGCAGCGACCAAGGCGGCCATGAAGAGCAAGGATCTCTAAATTAATAGCTTTGGCTTTTACAGGACCCACGTTTTGCATTCTTAACTTACATTCTTCAACCATCAGCACTAAGCGACGCTCAAACTCGTGATTTTGTTTGAGTTCGTCATATAGCTCATGGGCGGGTTGCATAATTTGTTTTACAGCTTGTTGGTAAGGTGCCGATTTATTGAATGTTTTACTGCGGGCTTTGTAAGTGCTTTTATTTTCTTTTTCCCAAATCGGCGTAGATTTTATAACATTAAATACGGCTTGTACCTGATTACCGATCCGCTCTAAAGCATAATTATGAGCATGGCGACGTTCCAGTGGTGGAAGGCTATTAACTTCATCTTCAATTTCTAACACATAATCAACTAATTTCATGCTTTTAGTAGTAAACACACCTCGGTCAAATAAACTGGGTTGTGCCTGCATATAGCGGTTTTTAGCAAATAACTTGGCTTTATCAAATTGCTCAGCATGCTGCTTTAAGGTTGCAACTTGTTGGCAAAGCTTATCAAAAGAAGCTGTTCGCATTTTATAAATAAGCCTCGTAAATTAGTTTTAACGCTAAAATTATCACCACAGTATTAAAAACAGGACGAATAAACTTACTGCCAAACCGAATTGCTGAATGAGCTCCAAGCCAGGCTCCAAACATCAAAAAGAAGCCCATTGTGATGCCGAGTAAAAAGTTAACATGACCAAGCGCTACAAAAGTGATCAGTGATACAAAATTTGACACAAAATTCATTGAACGGGCTAAACCACAGTTTAGCAGTAAACTCATTTTGTAGAGTAAACTATTTGACGCAGTCCAAAAAGTCCCGGTCCCAGGGCCTGCCAAGCCATCAAAAAAGCCTAAGCTTAAGCCTTGTAGCCATTGTTTTATTTTAGTTGTTTTGTTCAATGGTGGTAATTGATCATGTTCTACCGTACTTAAACTGCCAAATAAGCTGTAGCAGGCTACCATAATGATAACAATAGGCAGTAGTTTGTTTAAAAATTCAATACTCAGGTAGTCAACAATAAGGGTACCAAGTAAAGCGCCAATGGCGGTTGCTATAATTGACGCTGCCCAAAATTGAGGATTAAATAATTGCTTACGGAAGTAAGTAACACTTGCTGTGAGTGAGCCAAAGCTCGCGGCGAGTTTATTAGTGCCGAGTGTTAAATGGGGCGGCAGTCCTGCTGTTAAAAGTGCTGGCACGGTTAACATGCCACCACCACCGGCTATTGCGTCTATAAAGCCTGCGGCAAGTGCCACTGCGCAAAGAAGTGCCCAGGTTGTTGGGTCTAGTGCAAGTTCAAACATTAATAATCTATTTGTCTTTTAAAGGGTGGTAATGTGTCAAGCATGGCTTTGCCATATCGCTTGGTCACTAAACGGCGATCTAGGATTGTAATGCGCCCTTGATCGTTCTCTTTACGCAGCAGTCTACCACAGCTTTGCACTAATTTCTTAGCCGCATCAGGCACCGTGATAGATAAAAACGGATTACCCCCTTTACTTTGTACAAACTCTGCTTGTGCCTCTTCAATGGGGGAGGTGGGCACCGCGAATGGAATTTTAGTGATCACTAAGTTCTCAAGGTATTTACCCGGTAAGTCGAGTCCTTCGGATAAGCTTTGTGTGCCAAATAAGATACTGCCTTTACCCGCATCTATATTCTTTGTATGTTGCTTTAACAGTGCTTCACGCGACATTTCACCTTGTACTAAAATGTCGAGGTTTTTAGCGCGCAAAGCTTTTACTACATGATCCATTTGCCAGTAAGACGCAAACAACACTAAATTAGCATGTTGCGTATTTAAGTGATCCGGCAATACTTTGGCCAGATGATCACTAAATTCTTTATCGGTCGGCTCGATGTGTGATGTTGGTATGTGCAAAGTGGCTTGATTAGGATAATCAAACGGAGAAGGTACTTTTAAGTATTTTACACCTTCTTCTTTAGTAAGACCGCTTTCGTAAGCAAAATGATCGAATGAACCAAGTGCAGTCAGGGTCGCTGAGCATAAAACCGCACCGGCACATTGTCGCCACAGTTTATCTTTTAAATAGTAGCCAACTTCAATAGGGCAATCGCTGAGTAGATGGTCGTGATGGTTTTTGTATTCTAAACGCTTTATCCAACGTGCATGTGGTGTGCCTTCACCCTTGGTGGCGTAGCTATACCAAAGTTTGTTTAGTTGCTCTAAACGATTAATGTAATGACCGCTTTCGCCTAAAATAGGATCGGCAACATAGGGTTTGATATCACCATCACTGACATCTTGTACTAAGGTATCGTGCATTTTATTTAAGCAGCGCAGAGCATCGAGGGTCGCCTCGCTGATATCTTTGGCTTTAGCGTGTAACGATTCAGGTATTTCACCATGTTCAAATCGGTATGTATCGTCTTTTGAATAGTTAAAATCGGCATTATCCAAAATATCGCGAACAACTTTTAAGTCTTTATTGGCATCATTAATACTGTCACAGAGCTTAAAATTTTGCCCTATGGCTTTTTGACCTACTAATACTTTGGCCATTTTGCCACTAAATTTAGTGAGTTTATCAAGCCAATCAATGGTGCCTTTAATCGTCGCTGCGGCAGATGAAAAGTCACGCGTAATATGAGCAAGATGATGAGCTTCATCAATAACGTAAATACTATTATCTGGCTCGGGCAAAATTTTCCCGCCACCTAAATCAAGATCAGCTAATAATAATGAATGGTTAATCACTAATACATCCATTTGCATCAAGCGTTGACGAGCAAGTTGAAAAGGGCAGGTTTGATGTGCTTTCATTTGTCTTTGACAAGCATGTTTATCGCAAGCAATTAATCCCCAAACGCGATCAGGGATAGTATCTGCCCAGCTGTCTCGATCGCCTTGCCACTTTTTATTGGTGTAAGCATCGTAGAGTTGCTGCAAACATTTAGTTTCCATCGCACTCAGTGGCGAAGTAAGGGTGGGCATAAAGTCCATTTGCGTTTGATTATCACCGTTGACAGCATTATGTAGTTTGTGAGCACATAGGTAGCGCTGGCGGCCTTTGACTAAATCAAATTTAAAGTCTAAACCTGAATGTTTTTTAAAAAAGGGGAGTTCTTTACTTATTAATTGCTCTTGAAGGGCTACCGTTGCAGTAGAAATAATTAACTTCTTTTTTTGTGCAAGCGCCAGCGGTAATGCGCCTAAACAATAAGCCAGCGATTTACCCGTACCAGTACCAGCTTCAATAACGCAGATCCGCTGTTTTTTGTGGTACTCGCCCGCCAGTGTTTTTGCAATTTCGGCTACTAAGTAATTTTGGCTACTGCGAGGGCGATAATCACTGAGGTTATCGGCCACATGCTTGTGAATTTTTCTTATCGTCGTTTTTAATGCATCAGAAAGCATGGGTCAATAACCTAAAGTATGTATATAATTACAGTGCTGTATATTAATTGGGATCGAACATTGACACAAGCAATCTATCAAGGCTTTATACTTTCTAGGCAACAATATTCTGCTGATAAGTATAGCCGCCATAGTGGGATCACACTGTGCTATTGGCTAAGCTCTGATCATGGTCCGATAAAAGTGTTAGTGCCAAATCAACAAGCGGTATTTTTTATTTTAATAAAACAACGTGCTTTAGCTGCTCAGTTGTTATCAAAGCACAATATCAATGTCGAATTTAAAGACGTTGCGATTAAACACTTTAGTGGCGAACAATGCATCTCTTGCTATTTTTCAAGCTCACAAGCGTTATATCAAGCAAGGCAGCTTTTAGAAAACCAGATCGCAGTATATGAAGGTGATGTACGCCACAGCGATCGCTTTTTAATGGAGCGTTTTATTCGAGGTAGGGTGTGGGTGACAGGCGACGTTACTCAACAAGCTGGCTTTATCCAAATCGACAATGCCCAGCTAAAAGCAGCTGATTCGTATAAACCACGTTTTAAAACGCTGTCATTGGATATTGAGTGCAGTGGTGAAGGCGTGTTGTTTTCAGTTGGTTTAGTAGGTGAGGGGATTGATTGCGTTATTATGGTTGGCGAGCCACAACAGAGTGAACAGACTATTCATTGGTGCCATGATGAAATTGATTTGCTGACTCAATTACAACAGCTGGTACAACAAGCAGATCCTGACATTATTATTGGTTGGAACGTCATTGAATTTGATTTTAATGTACTTAATCGACGCGCGGATGCCCTTGGCGTTAAATTATTATTGGGTCGAGGTAATGGTCAATTACAGATCAGAGAAGGACATTTTACCCGTTTAACTCTGCCTGGGCGCTGTGTTATCGATGGCATAGATACGCTAAAAAATGCTACTTATCATTTTGATAGTTTCTCACTGGCTAATGTGAGCCATAAAATACTAGGCGAGAAAAAGTTAATCCAAAGCGATAACCGCTTGAGTGAAATTATTCGTCAATATAATGAAGATAAGCTCTCGCTAGCGGCCTATAATCGTCAAGATTGTGTGTTAGTTAATCGTATTTTTGCAAAGTTAAAACTCATTGAATTTGCTATTGTTCGCACGCAGTTAACAGGGCTTGAGCTGGAACGAATGGGTGGCTCAGTGGCTGCTTTTACTAACTTATATTTACCGTTATTGCATCGAAGCGGTTATGTTGCACCGAATCTAGGCGATCATGGTTTATCGTTTGAAAGCCCTGGCGGTTTTGTGATGGAGTCAATTCCTGGGCTTTATAAAAATGTTATCGTGTTGGATTTTAAAAGCTTGTATCCATCGATTATGCAAACGTTTTGTATTGATCCGCTTGGGTTAATTCGCGGCTTAGAGGAGCCTGATAACGCGATTGCAGGTTTTAAAGACGCTTTTTTTTCTCGCACTGAGCATCACCTTCCTAATTTAATAAAAAAGTTAGCCTCATCAAGGCAACACGCAAAAAATACTGCTCAGCCCATGCTGTCGCAAGCTATAAAAATCATCATGAACAGTTTATACGGCGTGTTAGGCTCAAAGGGGTGTCGTTTTTACGATCCACGCTTATCAAGCTCTATTACTTTGCGTGGTCATGAAATAATGCAAACCAGCAGACTGTGGATCGAAGAGCTTGGTTATACTGTTATTTATGGTGATACCGATTCAACATTTGTGAGCCTACCAGATGAACTTGATTCAGATAACTGCAAAGAAATTGGCAAGCAATTAGCTAATACTATTAATGAAAAATGGCAGCAAACAATAAAACAGCGCTTTGCGACACAAAGTTATTTAGAAATAGAATTCGAAACACTTTATAGCCCATTCTTTATGCCGACTATCCGTGGCAAAACCACCGGCTCAAAAAAACGTTATGTTGGCCAGGTACAAGGAGATGATAAAAAAGAATTAATTTTCAAAGGTATGGAAACCGTGCGAAGTGACTGGACAGAATTAGCGCATGAATTTCAAACCGAACTATTTGAAACTTTATTCAGCGACAGTTTTACTGTTGAAATGTTAACACCGATTATTGAAAGTTACATTACCCGTTTGTATGCTGGGGAATTTGACGACAAACTCGTATACAGAAAAAAACTCGGCCAACACTTGGCTGATTATCAAAAAAATATCCCACCTCAAGTCCAAGCTGTCAAAAAACACCAAGCAACTCACCCTGAATTTGTTATAAATAAAGGCCAAATTGTTGAATATGTATACACTCATGTTGGTGCAGAGCTCTATGCAAACGTGCAGCAAACCCAGACAAGTCAAAAATATGACTATGCAATTTATGTCGAAAAACAGCTCAAACCAATCGCACAAATGATCCTTCTTCCCTTGAATAAAGATTTCAATTCGCCCAATAAAGCACAATTACAACTTATTTAAATAGTTCCAAATATCGGTATTGTTAATTTTTTTGTTGCTAAAAAGTGTACTTTTGAAAGTGTTATTAAAATATATTGTTGCTATTTTAATCGTTTTTGTACCGTTTTATTGCATTGTCTGGGTTTTTATGCCGATTAAATTAAATTAATGTGAACAAATGTTGGCATATTGGTTTTTTTTGTTTAGTATCGTGATGCGTTTGCAACATAATTGTTGCGATAGTTTACAAAAGCTAAATAAAAATAATCCACAATATAGTGGTCCAGGGAGAATCAAATGTTAAATAATAAAGTTTCAAAGGCAGTTCGCTTAGCGATCGCTTTTGGTGCAGTGTCAACAGCTGCGTTTTCTGCCAGCTCATTTGCTGCAGAAGAAAAAGATGGCGTTGAAAAAGTTGAACGTATTCAAGTAACAGGTTCTCGCATTAAGCGGACAGATTTAGAGACATCTAGCCCAGTTACTGTAATGACTGCAGAAGAGATTAAACTAAGCGGTTTCACTCGTGTTGAAGATATCTTGAATCAGTTGCCACAAATTGAAGCTGCAGAAAGTTCATTTTTAGCGAATGGCGCAACAGGTACTGCAACAGTAGATTTACGTGGTCTAGGTTCAAACAGAACTTTAGTTTTGATTAACGGCCGAAGAATGCAAGCTGGTAGTATCACATCTCAAGTTGCTGATATAAATCAAATTCCTTCATCACTGATTAAGCGAGTAGATGTTTTAACTGGTGGTGCAGCTGCTGTTTACGGTGCTGATGCTGTTGCTGGTGTTGTTAACTTTGTAATGGATGATCAGTTCGAAGGTATTTCTCTTAACGTAGGTACTTCTGGTTATCAACACAATAATGATAACAAATACATTCAAGGTTTGATGGATGAGAAAGGCTTTGAATACGATACAGGTAGTACAGGTATCGATGGTAAGTCTTACAGCATAGATTTTACTGTTGGTGGTGGATTCGATGGCAGCAAAGGTCACGCTGTAGGTTATGTAACTTACAACCGTCAAACTGAACTGTTACAGGGCTCTCGAGATTATTCATCTTGTGCACTAAATGGCGCGGGTCAATCTTGTGGTGGTTCTGGTACAACTCCAAACCCATTTTTTGATATCTACCCCGTGGTTGATGGTGAAGTTGATTACAAACAAAATTTTTACGGTTACCTAGATCCAAATGGTACAGGTTTTAGAGAGGACGATGGTTATCGTTACAACTATGCTCCAGTTAATCACTTTTTAAGACCAAATGAGCGTTTTACTCTAGGTACTTTCATTGATTATGAAATCAATGAAACTTTCCGTCCATATTTAGAGTTCTCTTTCATGCATAATAGAACAGCAGGTCAGATTGCTGAATCTGGTACGTTCTATAATGAAGAGATTTTATTTGATTACAATAACCCTTTATTATCTGATGCTCAAAAGCAGCAGCTTCAAGGCTTATTCAGTCAAGATGGAACTGATCAATTTGTTGCATACATTGGTAAACGTAATGTAGAAGGTGGCCCTCGTTCAGATAACTTAGAGCATTCGTCATACAGAATACTAACGGGTATGGAAGGTGAACTGAGCGATAACTGGTCATACGATGTTAGCTACAACTACTCTGCAACGACTTCAAGCTCTGTTTACAAAAATGACTTGCTTTCACCGAAAATAGCTCCTCGCGTTGGTGCTGTAGGGACAGAATGTGATGAGGCAGATGGTTGTTTATACTACAACGTATTTGAACTTGGTGGTGTAACACCAGAGCAAGCAGCTCAACTTGCAGGTGTAGGTACTCAAACGGGTCTAGTAACTCAAGTTATTTACAGTGGTTATATTAGTGGTGAGTTTGATTGGACTCTTCCTACGGCATCTCTTCCTATAGGCGCTGTATTTGGTGTTGAGCGTCGTGAACAAGATTACGAACGTGTATCAGACACAGTTTACGAAGAAGGTCAGTTATTAGGTCAAGGTGGACCTTCACCAAGCCTATACGGTGCAATTGACGTGAACGAAGTTTACGGTGAGTTACAAATCCCAGTCTTAGATGAATTAAATGTTTCAGCAGCAGCTCGTTGGTCTGATTATTCAACAACTGGTTCAGATACTACTTACTCAATTGGTGTTGACTATACTCTTGCAGACACATACAAATTTAGAACTAGCTTTGCGAAAGTTGTACGTGCTCCTAACGTAGGTGAGTTATTTGCTGCTCAAAGTATTGGCCTTTGGAGTGGTGCAGACGGTTGTGCTGGTGATCCTACAGCAGCCGATGCAGCTGACAGACCAGCGTACTCAGCAAGCCAATGTGCTAATGCTGGCGTGAATGATTCACAATACGGAAGTATTGGTGAGTCACCTGCAGGACAATATAACCAGCTATCTGGTGGTAACCCAGCACTTCAACCAGAAGAAGGTGAAACGCTTACAATTGGTTTAGTTGCTTCTCCTTTTGAAAACTTTAACTTCTCTGTTGATTACTTCAAAATTGAAATCGAAAAGGTTATTGGTACAGTAGGCGCAGAGCGTATATTAAACAACTGTGCTGAAACTGGTGATGAATTTTTCTGTAATAACATTACTCGTAGTCCATCTGGTAGCCTTTGGTTAGGTCAAGCAGGTTTTGTAACAAACCTAAGTGATAATATTGGTGGTAGAACGTGGGAAGGGATTGATGCTACAGCTGCCTACTCAATGGATCTAGAAAATGCAAGCTTGAAGTTTGACATTAACGGTTACTACAGCATGAAGAAAGAAGTTGAACCTATCTTAGGTGATTCAACCTTAGCTTATGACTGTGCCGGTAATATTAATACAGACTGTTTTGCTTCGCCTAAATGGCGTCATACTGCTAACGTTAATTACATCCGTGATGACTGGCGTGTAGGAGCTAAATGGCGTTACTATGGTGGTATTGACTACGATGGAACAGCAGATGCCTCATTAATTGAAAACGGTGGTATAGGTTCTTATAGTTTTATCGACTTATCTGGTAGTTACTCTATTAACGAACATGTAACGTTTACTGGTGGTATGAATAATATCTTCGATAAAGAACCTCCAATGGTGGGTAATACTATTGCTTCAAATGCAAACACAGTTGCTGGATTTTACGATACATTGGGTCGCTTTATCCACATGAGTGTAAATTTGAAGTTTTAATGGGTTTATAAATCATTAAATTAAAGTTAACAAAAGCCCGATCTATTAGGGCTTTTTTTACGTAATGTAGAGGATAGATTTAATTTTTCGCGATACAAAACACTAACTCAGAAAGTATTAGAGGCACCATAAACGCTTTTGATATCATTACTAAGCAACCTATTGCATAACTTTTTATTGATTTTGTTATAAATTATTGAGTTAGAACTGGTTTTTTACATGGTTATTTTTTTAAAGGAAATCACCTTATAAGCATAAATAAAAGCTTTATTTCTAGATAAAACAATTGGTTATAATGTAACTTTCTTGAATTTATTTGTTCTTTATCTGTAAAACTATTGATTTTCAGGTTAAATAACTGTTGACCTTTGGTCATCTCTAATATTAGTATCGCATTGCTCAATTAGGTACTTAGTGTCATATATTGGCACTTAAGTACTCAATTTATAGTAATTAAAACTAATAAAATCATATATAAATATGACCCAGGGAGAATCAAATGTTAAATAATAAAGTTTCAAAGGCCGTTCGCTTAGCGATCGCTTTTGGTGCGGCTTCAACCGCTGCGTTTTCAGCAAGCTCGATTGCTGCTGAAGAGGGCGCTGATAAAGTTGAAAGAATTCAAGTGACAGGGTCACGTATTAGTCGCACAGATATGGAAACGTCAGTACCTGTTACTACTTATTCATTAGATGACATTAAAGCTACGGGTGCTCCTACCCTTGAGCAATTTGTACAACAATTACCAATTATTAGTGGTGGTTCATACGGTAGTAACGTTAATAACGGTGGTAATGGTAGCGTAACAATGAACCTAAGGGGTTTAGGTGCGAGTCGTACGCTTGTTCTTTTAAATGGTCGTCGTTTCAGTGGTGACATTTCTATTATTCCAATGGCGGCAGTAGCGAGAGTTGATGTTTTACGCGATGGAGCATCAACAATTTATGGCTCTGATGCAATTGCTGGTGTAGTTAACTTTGTTACAAACAATGATTACTCTGGTGCTGAAATAGAATTCCGCCATCAACAGACGAGTGAAAATGACGGCAAAACGTCTAATATCTCGTTCATTACCGGTGTTGAAACTGATAAAGGGAATATTGTATTCTCAGCAGGTTATGAACAACGTGATGCAATTTATGGTGAAGACCGTGATTGGGCAAGTTGTGTGCGCGCAGAAGATATAACAAAAGAAAATGCAGATGGTAGCGTTGAGGGCAAAGTGGTATGTGCTGGTGGCTCTGCAACAACCTCACCAGCTTCATTCTCTATTCCAGGTATTGTCGGTAAAACCTTTGTTAAAGGCGCGGATGGTAAACCTCGAGCAATAGAAAGTGCTGATCGTTATAACTATGCTGATACTAGTATCATTTATCAACCACTTGAAAAATATAATCTTTTCGGTTCCGCTAATTACGAACTTATCGATAGTGGTTTTTCTACTGTAACATTTGTATCTGAAGCATCATTTACACATCGTGTGAATAAAACCCGTTTGGCACCTGTCGGCACTTTCTGGAGTATGCCTGTTCCTGAAACAAATCCAGGGAATACATTTGGTGAAAAGGTATTTGCTCAACGACGTTTAACAGAATCTGAAGGACGTACTTCTGAATTTTCTATTACTGAATATTTAATTACTACTGGTTTTGAAGGTGAATTTAGCAATGGTTGGTATTGGGACACAAGCTATTCGTTCAATAGCCGCCGTAGAACTGAAGAAATCGGTGGGCGTATTCACCAAGAACGTGCTAATACATTGGTAGATCCAGAATTATGTTCTGCTAATGCAGCTTGTCCGGGAGTATGGGACCCGTTCCAAAAAGACTCTCTAACAAATGATATGAGAGATTGGATTATTGTTCCAATGAGCTCAACAAGTAAAGCAGAAGATACACAATTACAGTTCAATATTGCTGGTGAAACAAGCTTTGAATTACCAGCCGGTACTATTGCTTGGGCAACGGGGTATGAACATTTAACGACTCATTATACATCGTTACCGGACGGTGCGGCTGGTCTTGGGGCAATTTATGGTGTAGCACCAGACGGAACTGATGGCGGTTATACAACTGAATCATTTTATGCTGAGATTAATGTGCCTATTTTAGCTGACTTACCGTTTGCTGAGCGTTTAGATTTTACAGCAGCTGCACGTCGCACTGATGTAAGCTTAATTGATGACGCTGAAGTTACTACTAAGTTTGCTATTGAATGGCGCCCATATTCAGATTTATTAGTTCGCGCTAATTTATCAGAGGGCTTCAGAACACCTGGCGTGAGTACTTTATTTGCACCTCGTGCTAATTCAGCTGAAACTTATACTGATCCATGTATTAAATATGGTTCTAATCCTGATGCAAGCGCTGAACTTAAGGCTAACTGTGCTGCAGATGGTCTACCAGGTGATTGGGCACAACCTAACCAACAGTCTGGCTCTTGGGTAGGTGGTAATCCTGATATTGGTCCTGAGCAATCGGAAAGTAAAAATTTAGGCGTTGTATGGGCTCCAGAGTTTATCGAAGGTTTCAGTGTAGCGCTAGATTATTATGATATTGAAATTACAGATATTATAGGTGAGCTTTCAATCGGTACTATTAGTAATGAATGTTATAATAGTAAAGACTTTTCTTCACCATTATGTGCTCAAATTAAAGGCCCAGTTGCTTATGGTACAGTAGGTGGTCCTCGTCGTGATTCGCAAGGTAGTTTAAGTGGTGTTGAATTATCGACTCAGAACTTAGGTATTTTTAATTCAAGTGGTATAGACTTTGACTTAAAATACGGCCTAGATGTATTAGGTGGTGAGTTGAAGTTTAACTTAAATGGTACTTATGTTCTTGAATTAGATCACAATGAAGCTGAAGGTTTGGAAACAACAGAACTTCTTGGTGGATACGGTGCTGATGTTGCAAACGGTGGACGTGGTGCGTTTAATAAACTTCGTGCTAACTTTAGAACAAACTACTCACAAGGTGATTGGGGTCTTACTCATACCATCCAATATCAAAGTGCTGTAGATGACTATGCTGAGCCAAATGGTGTTTTATCTGACCGTGTAGGTACGGTAGCGTATAATGACATCAATGGTTACTATAATTTTGAGCATTTAACTCTTAGTTTAGGTATCAATAATATCTCTGATAAAGAGCCGCCATATGTAAGTAACGGCGATAACGGTGCACTTATTCGTGTTCATCGTTTGACCGGTCGTGAATACTACTTAAAAGCAACATTCAAGTTTTAACAACTAAATATTGCTAACAAGTAACTAGCCATATGAAATACCTGCTAATTTTAATCTGCAGGTATTTTTTTATCAAAAATTGACGTTTTATTTTCATGCATTATCTTAATATCGGTTAATAAAAAGAACTAATTGCCACTTCTAATCTTCGATAATTTAACTAAACAAGCAACAGATATGACTAGGTTAGTAGTTTGTTACGATACTAATGGTATATCAACGTGCTTTCCCTTTAATGGCATAATACCAATCTGCCAAATTATGTGATCTAATTAGCACACTGATACTTATCTACTTTTACTAAATTGAACTTAGAAAAATCCAAGCAACTTTTAGCTTTATCACGTAAAGAGCCTAATGCAAGAAAGCGCATACGCCTGCTTGCTGTTTCATTATTCTTTGAGGGTGAAAACAGAACGAATATTGCTAAGCGCCTAAATACAGCGCGCGGCAGT
>NZ_JACJEZ010000033.1:0-55961 GCF_014164365.1 Pseudoalteromonas sp. SG43-6 | reverse complement strand
TTCTCGCATTAGGCTCTTTACGTGATAAAGCTAAAAGTTGCTTGGATTTTTCTAAGTTCAATTTAGTAAAAGTAGATAAGTATCAGTGTGCTAATTAGATCACATAATTTGGCAGATTGGTATAAATCGTTCTCTTTAACCTTATAACTGCTATTAAAAAAGCCGCGTTAATTTTCATTAACGCGGCTTTTTAGTGTGCTTTTAAGCTAAACCAAAAGTGTTAGTCAACACTCATGGTTTTAGTCATTGCAGCATTCGCGCGACCAGCTGGTTTGATAGAACCGGCACGTAAGCCGCTATCTGGAATAGCGTCACGTTTGTCGTGTGTCATCGCTTTTGGCGTATGGGCGACTTCGCTATCTGCAACGGCAGTAGGTTGTGCCATTGGCGCACTTGCTTTACCTGAAGTGATCACTGTTTTAGTGTGCGCTACAGGTTTTGCAGTAGGCTTAGGCTCTGCCATTGGTGCTTCCTCAACAACTACTTCTGAAGCAGGTTCAGCAGCAACTGGCGCTTGTTCAACCACTTCTTCAGTTGCTTCAGCAGCAACAGGCGCTTGTTCAACCACTTCTTCAGTAGGTTCTGCAGCAACAGGCGCTTGTTCAACCACTTCTTCAGTTGCTTCAGCAGCAACAGGCGCTTGTTCAACCACTTCTTCAGTTGCTTCAGCAGCAACAGGCGCTTGTTCAACCACTTCTTCAGTAGGTTCTGCAGCAACTGGTGCTTGTTCAACCACTTCTTCAGTAGGTTCTGCAGCAACAGGCGCTTGTTCAGCCACTTCTTCAGTAGGTTCAGCAGCAACTGGTGCTTGTTCAACCACTTCTTCAGTAGGTTCTGCAGCAACTGGCGCTTGTTCAACCACTTCTTCAGTTGCTTCAGCAGCAACAGGCGCTTGTTCAACCACTTCTGGAGTAGGTTCTGCAGCAACGGCAGGTTTTTCTTCAACTACTTCTGCAGCTTGCTTATTTTGCTTGGCTTTTAACTCAGCTTCATATTCAGCAGCGGCTTGATCTGCAACTGGAATAAATGCTGGTGGTTGTGTACCTTGCGTTGGCGTAGCTTCTTCACCCTCAGGGCGACGACGGCGTTGCCCAGCAGCACGTAAATGACGTGGAGAACGGCGTGAACGCGTACGCGTTTGGCCTTGCTCTTCATCAGTCGATGTTACTGTCTCTTGCTCGTTTGGTGCCGTCTGTTCAGCTTTTTGCTCAGGCGCTTCAACAGCCGTTGTTTCAACAGCAGTAGCCTCAACCGGTGCTTTAACTTCTTCAGTTTGAGTTACAACTGGCTTAGCCGGCTTGTCATCAACAACAGGCGTAGCTTGTTGCTCTGCGTCATTGTTGGTTGTAGCCGGTTGTGCATTTTCATCTTGCAGGCGAACTTTTTTACGTAAGTTACGGCGCTGACGACGAACCTTAGGTTTTTGCTCCGTTGCTTCAACAACGACATCTTGGCTTGGTGCAACGTCTTTTACGTCAGCTTTTGCTTCGGTTTTTTCTGCTACTACTTTGCTGTCATCGTTACGGTTATCGTTACGCTTACGTGAGTTAGGATTGCGACGACGTTTGTTACGGTTATCGTTTCTTTCCTGTTGCTCGTTGTTTTGCGTGTTTCCAACTGCTGGCGTTTCTTCAGCTACGCTCTCTGTACGCTCGCTTTGCGGTTTAGTGCGTGAATTATTGTTACGACGACGTTGGTTATTACGACGACGTGTATCACCGTCATTGTTACGACGTGGATTATTACGAGATTCACTCGCTGTTTTTTGCTGCTGTTGCTCTTTACTTTCTATTTGCTCAGCAGGCGTTGCAAATAAAGCCTTAAACCAATTGCTGATGGTAGTAAATAAACTTACCTGCGGCTGGGCTGCAACACTTTGTGGTGCCGCTGCTGGGGCTGTTTGAGCCTGAGCTTGTGGTGCTGGTGTTGATGGCATAACTACGCCTTTTAACACCGGCTCTTCACGTACCGCGACCGTTGGTGTTTTTGATGTTTCATACACTTCTTGTTCTGGTAATGTGATTTGCTCGTAGCTTGCTGCTTCAATTGTTTCATCTTTACGCAAACGCATTACTTCATAATGTGGTGTATCCATATGTTGATTTGGAATGATCACCACATCACAGTTATGACGTTTTTCGATGCGATGCACGCTACGGCGTTGCTCATTTAACAGATATGAGGCAACCGCTACAGGTACTTGGGCATTAACTTGTGAGGTATTGTCTTTAATCGCTTCTTCTTCGATTAAACGTAGGATTGACAATGCAATCGACTCGTTTGAACGAATAGTACCTTGACCACTACAACGTGGGCATGGGCCTTGGCTCGCTTCACCTAATGAAGGGCGTAGGCGCTGACGCGACATTTCAAGTAAGCCAAAACGCGAAATTTTACCAATTTGTACACGGGCACGATCTGGACGAACAGCATCTTTTAAGCGATTTTCTACTTCACGTTGATGGCGCGGTGGTGTCATATCAATGAAGTCGATAACGATTAAGCCACCTAAGTCGCGTAAACGTAATTGGCGAGCAATTTCGTCTGCAGCTTCTAAGTTGGTATTAAGCGCAGTTTCTTCGATATCGCCGCCTTTAGTGGCTTTAGATGAGTTGATATCGATAGAAGTAAGTGCTTCAGTTGGGTCAATAACAATTGAACCACCAGAAGGTAAGCGTACTTCACGTTGAAACGCAGACTCAATTTGGCTTTCGATTTGATAATGAGTAAAAAGAGGCACTTCACCTTGATAAAGTTTTACACGGCTCATGAAGTCAGGGCGAAAACGCTCAATGTGCGCTTTAGCTTCTTCAAATACACGGGCTTTATCAATTAGGATCTCACCGATGTCACGGCGTAAATAATCGCGAATCGCACGGAAAATCACGTTGCTTTCTTGATGAATTAAGAACGGTGCTTTACCGCCATCAGAGGCTTGCTGAATCGCATCCCAATGAACAAGCAGCGCTTTTAAATCGTAGTTTAGTTCTTCAAACGATTTACCAACACCGGCAGTACGCACGATTAAACCCATGCCTTTAGGCAGTTCTAAACGACTTAAAGCTTCTTTAAGTTCAGTGCGTTCATCACCTTCGATGCGACGAGAAATACCGCCAGCACGAGGATTATTAGGCATTAAGACTAAGTAGCTACCTGCAACACTAATAAAAGTGGTGAGGGCTGCGCCTTTTTGGCCGCGTTCTTCTTTGTCTACTTGGACAATAACTTCTTGACCTTCTTTGATCACGTCACGAATATTCGGACGACCATGGAAAGTATAACCTTGTGGGAAGTAAGTACGGGCTATTTCTTTTAAAGGAAGGAATCCGTGACGATCAGCGCCGTAATCAACAAAGGCGGCTTCTAATGACGGTTCTATACGAGTGATTTTGCCTTTATAAATATTGGCTTTTTTTTGTTCGTGACCCGGGCTTTCGATATCTAAATCATACAGGCGCTGGCCATCAACCAGTGCTACGCGCATTTCTTCTTGCTGCGTCGCATTGATTAGCATACGTTTCATATTGTTACTCTACTGTGTTATGTCTCTGACATGACGAAACTTTTCGCCTGTTCAGTTGCTCCCATCGCTTCTTTTTGTACAATCTCACGACTGGGTCTGTGGGGGAGCTTGGTACTGTATCCGTACTCTAAGTATCTTTATGGTGCTGGCTGACAATAACGTGTTGTCACGTTATTAAATTCTATTATGGTGCCAAAACTATCGGCTGTTTTTTTACAGTGACGTATTCGAGTTCTGTCCAGAGTCGACCATTAATTAAATTAACTTGTACGGTTACAACACATCTGCTGAACGGCGTATTGTACGCCGTCACGATCAGACAAATTATCTGTTCAAATTGCTTTTTTCATCAACATTAAATAACACTTCATGCTCAAACTTAACTGGCGATATATTACACGCATCGGAGTTAATTGAAGGCACGTGTAAACTGGGTATGTATAAAAGCTTTGGAAAACTTATCTCGGATCTGTATGATCAATTACCCAGAATGTGCATCACGAATGTTTTAATGTGTTAAAAAGCACCGTTGTTATTTGCAAATATATATTTGCGACGGTGATTATCCCATTATTATAACTGTGTTAGCAACTAAAATTATTTTACTTAAATCAGTGATTAGGCAATGTCAGAAAAAACCGGCTTACAAGTATCTTTCGTCACGATTACCGAAGACCATTTAGGTCAACGGATTGATAACTTTCTTATTACTCATTTAAAAGGGGTGCCTAAAAGCGCTGTGTATCGAATTCTTCGCAAAGGGGAAGTGCGGGTTAATAAAAAACGCATCAAACCTGTGTATAAATTACAACTCGATGACATCGTTCGTATTCCACCAATACAAATAGCTGAACGTGAAGAGTTTGTGCCTAAAAACCTTGATGTAGTAACCAAACTTGAAGAGGCTATTTTATTTGAAGATAAATACCTTATCGTCATTAACAAACCATCAGGCATGGCTGTGCATGGCGGCAGTGGGCTCAGTTATGGTTTAATTGAAGCATTGCGCGTATTGCGCCCAGATGAGCGCAGTTTAGAGCTTGTACATCGTTTAGACCGTGATACATCAGGCTGTTTGTTAATCTCGAAACGTCGTTCAGTGTTGACCAGCTTGCATGAACAGTTACGTGAAAAATCCATGGAAAAGAATTACTGGGCATTGGTTGATGGGCAATGGGATTCTAAAACTAAAAATGTCACCGAAGGGCTGCGTAAAAACACCTTACAATCAGGTGAACGAGTAGTACGTGTGGATAACGTTGAAGGTAAACCTTCACATACTCGTTTTAAAGTACTGGAGCGCTTTGCTGAATGTTCGTTAGTGCAGGCATCACCAGTAACAGGTCGTACTCACCAAATTCGTGTGCATACACAATGTAAAGGTCATGCAATTGCTTGTGATGATAAGTATGGCAACCAAGCATTTGATGCGGCGATGCGTAAAGTGGGATTAGGGCGATTATTTTTACATGCGCACGATTTGAGTTTTTATCATCCAAAAAATGAAACTACTATGCGAGTAGAAGCGCCGCTTGATAAAGCGCTGGCTAATTGTATTAAAACGTTACGTGCCGCAAAACCGTGAAACCCTATAAATTAGTTATATTTGATTGGGATGGCACGGTGATGGATTCAGTGGCTAAAATAGTTAACTGTATGCATCAATCTGCGAGAGTCTGTGGTGTAGTTTGCCCCAGTGACGAGGCGGTTAAAAATATCATTGGTTTATCACTTGAGCAGGCCGTGACGGTGTTATTTCCTCAGCAGAGCCATTTACACGCTGATTTAATCGCCGGTTATAAGCATCAGTATAAACATCTTGATAATACGCCTACGCCTTTATTTGCTGATGTAGAACAGACTTTAGCGGCATTAAAAAACCGTGGCGTATTGTTAGCTGTTGCTACTGGCAAAAGCCGAGTCGGCCTTGAACGCTTGCTGGATGAAACACAGTTACGGGATTACTTTGTAGCGACCCGCACCAGTGATGATGCATTGTCAAAACCAGCTCCTGATATGTTGTTGCAACTGCTGGATGAACTCAATATTAGCCATGATGATGCGCTGATGATTGGCGACACCAAAATAGATATGGCGATGGCAAAAGCGGCCAATATTGACCGTTTAGGTGTAACTATGGGGGTGCATAACGCCCAGCAGCTAAACGAGTTTACACCGATTGCGACAGTTGATTCGTATCAGCAACTAGCTGCGCGTTTAGTTTAAGTCGTAGTGAATAAATAGTTAGTCTTGATTACTTAACACATCCAGATCAAACTCAGTCAATAATTGGCTGAGTTTGATAAGTGGTAAACCAATCAAGCTATTAGGGTCATCACCGCTAAGCTTTTCAAATAAACAAATACCTAAGCCTTCGCTTTTAAAGCTGCCTGCACAATTGTAGGGTTGCTCTGCGTCGCAGTAAGCAGATATTTGTGCTTGTGTCAGTGTTCTAAATGTAACATTAAAGGGTTCAACTAGGGTTTTTGTTTTATTGCTTTGAATATCATAAACACATAAGCCCGTTAGAAATGTGACTGTATTACCGCTAAATAAACTCAGTTGTTTAATGGCATTTTCTTTGTTGTGTGGTTTACCTAAGATTTGTTGCTCAAATACGGCAACTTGATCAGAGCCAATTACTAAGCCTTGTTTAAAAAGTGTAGTGGCTGCGCGTGCTTTGAGTTCACTTAAGCGTTTTACAAGTTCAACTGGGGCTTCATCGGGTAGTGCTGATTCGTCAATACCAGGTGAAAAACTGTCGAACGGCAGATTAAATTTTTGCAATAAAGACTGACGAAAGGGTGAACTTGAGGCTAAAATAAGCGGGTGCTGCATGGATTGTTTTCCTAATGAAAATTAGATTGAGTTAGGATAAATCAGATCCGTTGGCAAAACAAAGAAATGAATCGCGAAAAACCAGCTAAAATTGGTTTTTTACTTTGACTAACCAAGTAACTATCTATATGATGCAGCCCCTATGCAAAAGGTGAAAATTCCCATCACTCTTCATCCAGGCAAGGCAGCGCAACACCGTTTAAAGTATGACGGCATTGTACCGCTTGAAAAACTTACCCGTTTACGGGAAGTTGTGCAGGAAGAAGTAGGTGAAATAGCGGTAAAAATTCATTGCAAAAACGATGATCAAGGTTTCGCTGTGATTAGAGGCAATTTGTCCACACATGTTACTGTCACTTGTCAACGTTGTAATGGTGATTTAGGGTTGGATTTGGTTCAAGACTTTGTTTATTCACCAGTCGGTGAGGATACAGAGTTAGAGATTTTTCCAGAAGACTACGATGAAGTAGCGCTTGATGAAAATGGTGAAGTTAACGTTTTTGATTTAATCGAAGACGAACTAATTTTAGCCGTGCCATTAGTTGCTACCCACAACGAAGCTTCATGCAGTTATTCAGCAAAGCCTGCCAGCTTTGGTGTTTTAAAAGCGGAAGATGATAAACCAAATCCATTTGATATTTTGAAACAACTTAAGAAAGATTCTTAGGAGAAGACTATGGCTGTACAAAAAAGCAAAAAGTCTCGTGCAAGACGCGGCATGCGCCGTTCACACGATGCGATCAGTGGTCCAACTTTAACTGTAGACCAAACATCTGGTGAGACTCATCGTCGTCACCATGTGACTGCAGATGGTTACTACAAAGGCGTTCAAGTAATTTCTAAATAAGAGATTGCTTTTATGCTGACCAATCTAACAATTGCGTTAGATATGATGGGGGGCGATTATGGCCCCCGTTCATCTATCCCCGCAGCCGTTAACGCGGTAAATGCAAATGCCAACCTAAGATTGATCTTATGTGGCAACGAACAAGTAATATCTAAAGAACTCGAGTCTCTCGATTCTCTATCTCATCCTCGTTTAATAATTCGTCATTGTAGTCAAGTAGTCACCAATAGCTGTGAACCGTCTTCTGCTGTGCGATCTAAAAAAGATTCCTCAATGCGCGTTGCTCTTGATTTAGTTAAATCAGGTGAGGCACAAGCGTGCGTTAGTGCCGGAAATACCGGTGCATTATTATTTATGGCTCACTATGTGCTGAAAATGTTGCCAGGCGTAAAACGTCCTGCATTGATCTCTGCTGTGCCAACTGAGCGAAAAAATCCGGTTTACTTACTTGATTTAGGTGCGAACGTGCATTGTGATGCACAAACCTTATATCAATTTGGCATTATGGGTTCGGTTGTCGCAGGGCAAGCACTGGGCTGTGATAGTCCAAAAGTGAGTTTGTTAAATATTGGCTCCGAAGACATTAAGGGCCATGAAGATATCAAACAAGCTGCACAACTGATGCAACAATGTAGCTACCTTAATTATACTGGTTACAGCGAAGGTAGTGATATTTTTACTGGTAAGTCAGATGTGATCGTCTGTGAAGGTTTTGTGGGCAATGTGGCTTTGAAAACCTGTGAAGGGATTGCCAAGCTGATTATGTTTAAGCTTACTAAAGCACTGCAAAAGCACTTTTTCTATAAATGTTTAGCATTTATGTTACAGCCAGTAATAAAAAAACTCTATAAACGGGTGAACCCCGACCAGTATAACGGCGCTTCTCTGGTAGGATTGCGCGGTATTGTCGTAAAAAGCCATGGAAATGCCTCAGCTAAAGCATTTCATGCTGCTATCGACGAAGCTGCTAGAGAGGTAGAACGTCAACTTCCTGAAAAAATTGCAGCTATCTTCGAGCAAACACATTCAACTAAAAAAGTCGCAACTGACGATTAATTACTATGTCAGGTGTGTACTTAAACATTTATTTATTTGTTTAATTAAAAGAGCAAAGTATGGCACAAAAAATTGCACTTGTTTTTCCGGGTCAAGGCTCACAATCTGTGGGTATGTTAAGTGAACTATTAGAGCAATCTGATATTGTTAAAGCGACGTTTGCGCAAGCATCAGCGGCACTTGGTTATGATTTGGCTGCATTAGTACTTAATGGTCCTGAACAAGAATTAAATCAAACCCATCGTACGCAACCGGCATTATTAACAGCATCAGTGGCAATTTACCGCCAATGGCTTGCTGCAAATCCAGATGCAGACGTAACGATGGCAGGTCACAGTTTAGGTGAATACTCAGCGCTGGTATGTGCTGATGTGTTGAGCTTAGGCGAAGCTGTAAAATTGGTTGAAAACCGTGGTTTATATATGCAAGAAGCTGTGCCAGCAGGCGTGGGTTCAATGGCTGCGATCATTGGTTTAGGTGATGACGAAATTAAAGCCGCGTGCTTGGCATCAGCACAAGGTGAAGTGGTTGCACCAGTAAACTATAACTCACCGGGTCAAGTTGTGATTGCAGGTCATAAAGCCGCAGTAGACAGAGCATCAGAAGCGTGTAAAGAAGCCGGTGCAAAACGTGCATTGCCTTTATCGGTAAGCGTACCTTCACATTGTGAATTAATGAAACCAGCGGCAGAAAAATTAGCAAAAGATTTAGCTGCTTTAACATTTAATACACCTAAGTGTGATGTAATTAATAATGTTGATGTAACAGCTGCAAGTTCAGCGGACGCTATTAAAGATGCATTAGTGCGTCAACTATACAGTCCAGTACGATGGACAGAAACAGTACAAGCATTGGTAGCGCAGGGCATTACCCAAAGCTACGAGTTTGGCCCTGGGAAGGTGTTAACGGGTCTTGCTAAACGCATTGATAAAGCAATGGTATGTGGTTCGGTGAATAGCCAAACTGCCATTGACGAAGCAAAATAAGAGTAGGAAAAAATGGCAAATTTATTTTCGTTAGAGGGCAAAGTTGTCCTAATTACAGGCGCTAGTCGCGGTATTGGTAAAGCAATCGCCACTACATTGGTAGCACAAGGTGCTAAAGTTGCCGGTACTGCAACCAGCGAGTCTGGTGCTGCAAATATCAGCGAATACTTAGGCGAGAATGGTAAAGGTTATGCGTTAAACGTAACTGATCCTGCATCGATCGAGGCAACACTTGCTGCGATAAAAGCAGATTTAGGCGATATCGACGTATTAGTAAATAATGCTGGTATTACCCGCGATAACTTACTTATGCGTATGAAAGATGCAGAGTGGGACGATATCATTGATACTAACTTGAGCTCAGTTTTTCGTTTATCTAAAGCAGTGTTACGCCCGATGATGAAAAAGAAAAACGGTCGAATTATCAATATAGGTTCAGTTGTTGGTACAATGGGTAATGCAGGGCAAGCTAACTACGCAGCAGCTAAAGCGGGTGTAATTGGTTTTTCTAAGTCGTTAGCGCGTGAAGTTGCTTCTCGTGGTATTACAGTCAACGTAGTTGCTCCTGGTTTTATTCAAACAGATATGACCGACAGCTTAACTGACGAGCAAAAAGCAGCTACGCTTGCTAATGTTCCTGCTGGGCGTTTAGGCCAACCGGATGAAATTGCCGCCGCAGTATGTTACTTAGCATCTGATGCAGCAGCGTATGTTTCAGGCGAAACTTTGCACGTAAATGGTGCGATGTACATGGTGTAAGGAACTTTGTTCCTATTTTGTTTTGAGGCGGCTTGTCGAAAAATGTTGAATTTTTTGTTAACTTGCTTTAAACATACTTGAATTCGTGCTGAAAATAAGCGATAAAAGACACAAATAACCGTCAAGAGGTTTGACCAGATAAAAAATTATCAGCAAATCCTTGAATCACAGAATTATGCGCCGTAAACTACGCCGCAATCTGAAAATAACGCATTGGCGTTTTTAATAAAGGAAAGAAGAATGAGCGACATCCAAGAACGCGTAAAGAAAATCATCATTGAGCAACTAGGTGTTAAAGAAGAAGAAGTAAAGCATGAAGCTTCTTTCGTTGATGACTTAGGCGCAGATTCACTTGATACTGTTGAATTAGTAATGGCTCTTGAAGAAGAGTTCGATACTGAGATCCCAGATGAAGAAGCTGAAAAGATCACTACAGTACAAGCTGCAATCGATTACGTAACGGCTCACGCTGAGTAATCAATCGCATATTAAGGGCAGCGTTCGCTGCCCTTAATCTATCTATACCCTGTATTTCCACGCATTTGGGTATTAATACCCACCAGAAAAATAATAATTCCCTTATTGGAGGCAAACCGTGGCTAAACGTCGAGTCGTCGTAACTGGCTTAGGAATGTTGACGCCGCTAGGTAATGATGTTGAATCAACCTGGCAAGGCTTGTTAAATGGCAAAAGTGGTATCCAAACTATCACTCATTTTGATACATCTAGTTTTGGCACCAAGTTCGCTGGTTTGCTGAATGATTTTGATGCGTCAGCCTATATGCCGGCAAAAGATGCTAAAAAAATGGATTTGTTCATCCAGTATGGCATTGCAGCAGGTGTACAAGCACTACAAGATTCTGGCCTTGAGATCACAGAGCAAAACGCAGCCCGCGTTGGTGTTGCTGTGGGTTCGGGCATTGGTGGTTTAACACTTATTGAAGAAAACCACATAAAGTTATTAAACAGTGGCCCACGTAAGCTTTCTCCTTTTTACGTGCCGTCGACCATTATCAATATGATCTCTGGTCATTTATCGATTATGCACGGTCTACGTGGTCCAAATATCTCTATCGTGACAGCCTGTACAACAGGTTTACACAACATTGGTCACGCTGCGCGCATGATTGCTTATGGCGATGCTGATGCGATGGTTGCCGGTGGTGCAGAGAAAGCCTCAACGCCAATTGGTATGGGGGGGTTTAACGCTGCACGTGCGTTATCAACCCGAAACGACGATCCGCAAGCTGCATCTCGTCCATGGGACAAAGACCGTGATGGCTTTGTACTTGCTGATGGTGCAGGTGTTATCGTACTTGAAGAATACGAGCATGCGAAAGCCCGAGGTGCAAAAATCTACTCTGAGTTGGTTGGTTTTGGTATGAGCGGCGACGCTTATCACATGACGTCGCCACCGGAAGATGGTGCCGGTGCAGCCTTGGCAATGGAAAATGCTTTAAACGATGCGCAAATCAATGCAGATCAAGTGGGTTATATTAATGCTCACGGTACATCGACTAACGCTGGCGATAAAGCAGAAACCTCTGCGGTTAAGTCAATTTTTGGTAATGCTGCCAAAGATGTGATGGTGAGTTCATCAAAATCTATGATGGGTCATTTACTCGGTGCAGCAGGCTCTGTTGAATCAATTATCACTATTTTGTCGTTACAAGATCAAAAAGTAACACCAACAATTAATCTTGATAACCCTGATGAAGGCTGTGATCTGGACTACGTTCCACACACGGCTCGTGATGCGAAACTTGATTACGCATTATGTAACTCATTTGGTTTTGGTGGTACTAATGGCTCGTTGGTATTTAAAAAGGTATAATCTTTTTTAACAACGAGACAAAATAAGAGCCCAGTTGTTACTGGGCTTTTTTATATGCAAAATATGCCTAAACAAAAAACTCACATAGCGCAAACAATAAAATTAGTCACGCCACAGCAAGGCGTTAGCATAAGTAGCAATGATCGCGGCTTTAATTATGGCGATGGCTTTTTTACAACTGCAAAAATAGTTGATGCTCAAGTAGAGCATTGGCCACTTCACAGGGCACGATTAGTTGAATGCGCGCAGCGACTTAGTTTTGGTGAGCTGGATTTATCGGCACTGCAGCAAGCAATCGCTGAGTATATTAAGACGGTTTCGCTGGGCGTGTTAAAAATAGTGGTTACACGTGGTGAAGGAGGGCGTGGTTATGGCCTTCCTGAACAAAGCAATTTATTGATTGTACTGTCGCTATTACCGTTTCCTTCACACTACGCTCAATTAGCACAACAAGGTATTAAACTCGCTATTAGCCCTGTGCAACTTGCATCGCAACCATTGCTTGCTGGTTTGAAAACGTTAAATCGTTTAGAGCAAGTAATGATCAAACGCGCCATGCAAGGGCAAGATTGTGATGATGTACTGGTGTGTGATTATCACAATAATGTGATTGAAACCTCTGCGGCAAATATTTTTGCTATTAAAAATGGTCGAGTTTTTAGTCCAAGTTTGCAAAACTGTGGCATTCAAGGGGTTTATCTGCAATCACTGTGTGATAAGTTAACCATTGAATTTACTGATATTAAGCTAGAACAATTGCTGCAAATGGAGGCAGTATTTAGTTGTAATAGCTTAATGGGAATTGTGCCTGTTACAGCGATTGATGGTATGCAGTTTGAGTTAGCAAACAGTTTAGTATTATTGCATGGTTTATTTACCAAGGAGTCTGCGTGTTAAGAGTGATTATATCGATTGTGTTGCTAGCATTATTGGTAACTGAAGTTGGTTATCAACAGTTGCAAGCTACTATTAACAGTAGTTTAAAAGCGCCAGCGAATACGTTGTTTGAAGTTAAAAAAGGCACGGGGTTTAATCAACTCTGCCAACAGTGGCAAGCTAAAAAATGGTTAGATGGGTGCTTACGTTATCAGATACTCGCGAAACTCGATCCGACACTGACGGATTTAAAAGCTGGTTTATATCAACTTAATAACGCCACGGTGCTTGATAACATTCGGCAAATCAATCAAGGTAAACAAGTAAGCTTTAGTTTTACAATTATTGAAGGTCAGTCACTTCGTGACGTGTTAGCGGCAATAAGTAAAGCCCAGTACCTTCGTCAAGATTTAAGTCTTAGTGAGTTATCTCAGCAAATAGTCGGCTCTGATCAGCATTTAGAAGGGTGGTTATTTCCTGATACCTATTATTATCATGCTAATGATACGACAAGCTCAGTGCTCAAACGAGCGCATAAAATAATGCAAAATGTACTTGATGAGGCTTGGCAAAACAGGGCTGCTGATTTACCGTTTAAAACGGCCTACGAAGCATTGATTATGGCCTCAATTATTGAAAAAGAAACAGGCCTTGCCAGCGAACGGCCATTAATAGCCTCTGTATTTACTAATCGACTAAATACAAAAATGCGCTTGCAAACTGATCCAACCGTGATTTATGGCATTGGTGCTGACTTTGATGGTGATATAAAACGTAAAGATTTAACTAATCATACTCCGTATAATACATATAAAATTAATGGCTTACCGCCTACGCCGATTGCTATGCCGTCAAAAGCGGCAATACTTGCAGCAGTCAATCCACCTGAGTCTGAGTACCTTTATTTTGTTGCCAAAGGCGATGGTAGCCATCAATTTTCTAAAACCTTAAAAGAACATAACAAAGCAGTACAAGATTACTTACGTTATCAAAAACAGTTAAGCAAATCAGAGTAAAAAATATAAAACGAGAAAGCCGATTAATGCTTTTTCAAACTAAAAAGAGAGATCATGACAGCAGCAAAATTTATTGTGATTGAAGGCTTAGAAGGGGCCGGTAAATCGACAGCTATAGCAATTTGCCAACAGTTTTTAGAGCAGCACAAAGTGGATTTTATTAATGTACGCGAGCCCGGCGGCACACCCATCGCTGAAGCACTGCGCACTATTGTAAAAGATAACCATGTCGAACAGATTGCCAGCGAAACAGAATTACTGCTGATGTATGCAGCCCGTTCGCAACTGCTACATAATGTTATTCGTCCAGCACTTGCTAAAGGACAATGGGTATTAGGCGATCGTCACGATCTATCATCGCAAGCTTACCAAGGCGGCGGACGTGAAATTGCCGCTACTACGTTAGATTCTCTCGCCAATATTGTATTAAAAGGTTTAAAACCAGATCTGACCATTTATTTGGACATTGAACCTGCGGTGGGCCTTGCCCGTGCGAAAGGACGCGGTGAACTGGATCGTATAGAACAACAAGCATTGAGTTTTTTTGAACGTACCCGCGCACGCTATTTAGAACTCGCAAATAGTGATGACACTATTAAAACAGTTAATGCAGGTCAAAGTATGCAATTAGTACATCAAGATATTATTACCGTGCTTGAACAATTTATGAAAAGTAACAATTAACATGATTTATCCTTGGCTTAGCAATGTTGAGCAGCAATTAGCAGCCAGTTTTAATGCTGGGCGTTTTCACCATGGACAATTATTTAATGGTCAACAAGGTGTTGGTAAGCGCGCCTTAGTGGAGCAGCTGGCTAATGCATTATTGTGCTTGTCTGCAACTAACTTAGTCCCTTGTGGGCATTGTAAGAGCTGCCATTTAAATCAAGCGGTTACTCATCCTGACAAATATGTAGTGCAAGCTGATGGACAAAGCATTGGTGTGGATGATATTCGCAGTGTCAGCGATTTCATGCATCAATCAGCGGCGCAAAATGCCAATAAAGTGGTGGTGATCAATGATTGCCATAAAATGACCACAGCGGCGGCCAATGCCTTACTTAAAACGTTAGAAGAGCCCAGCCCGCAGCGATTTTTGTTACTAACAACGAGTGCGACAACGCAATTACCGGCCACTATTTTAAGTCGCTGCGCGCTTACACAAGTAAAAGTGAATGACGCCAATGTTGCTATGAATTGGATTTCCCAACTGCACGTTCCTGCATATCCATGGTTAAAAATGTTTACCCAGCAGCCATTATTGATTGCCCGTTGGCAACAAGATGAGCAGCTGGAGGTAATCGATGAATTGTATAAGTTTGCAACTGAGCTAAAACAAGGCCATAATTTCAGTGCGTTAGTTGATATTATCAGTAAAGATACAGAGCGTGTTCGCGTCTTTTGTTTATTTTTAAGCGAACAATTAAAACAACAACTCATTGCTGGAATGGATTTTGATTCATATCAGAGTGCGCAAAATGCATTGGCCGAATTTGTGCAAAACAGTACACAGATATTAGGATTGAACTTGCCGTTGGCAGTGTCTCGTTTAGCGTATCGTTTACGTAAAAGCTATAAGTAGGATTATTGTGCAAGAATTATTAGTCGATTTAGATGATCTAGATGAATTATACCGCTGCTATATGCCGTATTTAAAAAATGGTGGACTATTTGTGCGCACTAATATGCGTTATGAGATGGGTCATTCATTGGCATTAAAAGTGACATTACCGGATGCGCTTGAAGATGATGTAATAACCGGAAAAGTTACATGGATCACGCCACAAGGCGCGCAAAGTTCTAATCCACCGGGCATTGGTATTAGTTTTATCGATGATAAAACTAACCTAAATGTGAAGATCGAAAAACTACTAGGGACTATGTTAAACTCTGGTAATCCAACTTATACCATGTAGTAAGCAGTAACATGATTGTAGATTCTCATTGCCATTTAGACCGACTCGATTTTGATAAACTCGATTTAAACTTAGACCAAGTACTTGATAGTGCACGGGCTAAACAAGTTGAACACTTTTTATGTGTGAGTGTCACACTTGATCAATTCCCTAGTATGCTAGAAAAAATTCAAGGCTATAGTGATGTCTCTGCCTCGTGTGGTGTTCATCCGCTTGATCAAAAAGACGCACTTGATAAACAACGCTTAATTGATTTAGCAAGCCACGATAAAGTAGTAGCAATTGGCGAAACAGGGCTTGATTACTATTATTCGAAAGACACCCATGCCGTGCAACAAGCAAGTTTTGTGGGTCATATTGAAGTGGCGAACGAGTTACAAAAACCACTTATAATTCATACTCGCGATGCGCGCGACGACACCATAAACTTAATGCGTGAACATAACGCACAAAAGTGTGGTGGTGTATTGCATTGCTTTACTGAAGATTGGGATATGGCTAAAAAAGCCATCGACTTAGGCTTTTATATTTCTATCTCTGGCATTGTGACCTTTAAAAATGCCGTAGAGCTTAAAAATGTTGTTAAACAAATTCCACTTGATAGATTATTAATCGAAACAGACTCGCCTTATCTAGCGCCAGTACCGTATCGTGGGAAAACTAATCAGCCCGCTTATGTGCAAGATGTTGCTTATTACATTGCTGATTTAAAAGGTATTAGCTACAAAGAGCTTGCCAACGCGACTACGGAAAACTTCTACTCATTGTTCAACTTAGTGAACAAAGGTTAATTAGCATATGAGCACAGCATCACTTCCTCTATTAATAATGGGGCCGATGGTGCGCCGAGCTGATGCTGCAGAGGTTTGCATACAGTTTGCAACGTCTGTAGCATCACAATTTAGTATTGAATTTGATGATATAGACGTTTTTAGTGAGCAACAGAGCATTGCTTTAGGTACTCATCTTTACTTGCACTTTGTGATCGTAAAACCGATTGCCGCAACATTGCCTGTTAATCAGCTGATCAGCTACCGCCTATTAAACAGCAACTCAGACGTTGATTTAAGTGATTTTTGTTATCAAGGAAAAGCCACCCCTGAATTTGTGATCCCGCAAAAACTTGAGCAGATTTTACATGGCTCATGCCGTAATCCACATCATCCTGCAAAAGATAGCTTAGTGGCTGCGAATGATTTTCAACAGCAAAATCGCAGTGTAAATAAAACCGGGGCGGATGTTTTACTGCTCTCTGGTGATCAAGTGTATGCCGATGATGTTGCTGGTGCGATGTTATTAGCAATTGAACGACTGATCAGCGTATTAGGAATATACCAAGAGCAACCACTGGCAATTGATTTACCTGCACAGTTAAGTGAACAACTGTATCAGCGCCACTTATATTTACCGACGGTCCCTTGGCAAAAACGCAATAAAATAGGGGTTGGCTATTGGCTAAAAAAAGATGAGCCACATTTTTCAAGCTTAAAAGCTGCAAATCACTTGATCTTTTTTGAAGAGTTTATAGCCCTTTATTTACTCAATTTTAGCCCGTTACTGTGGGATTTAATTGACTTTGATAGTATTAGCTATCAAGCAAGCACACCCAAATGCCAGCAAGTTTTTGATAATGAAAAAGCAGCTTTAACGGATTTTAAAAATGGCTTAGTACACGTTCAGGTGCTACTAGCAAATATTTCAACGTTAATGATGTTTGACGATCATGATGTTACCGATGATTGGAACTTGACGGCTGGTTGGGAGCAGGTTATTTACCAACATCCAGTTAGTCGCCGTATTGTTAATAATGGCTTGATCAGTTATTGGCTGATGCAAGGCTTTGGCAATGATGCAGGTCATAAAACAGCCGCTTTACTTGATGCGTTTAAGACGAGTTTTTCTGAGCAAAAACAATGGCAATTTAAAGCGTTTGATAAAACTATTCTCGAGTTTAATCATTGGCATTATGAGCTGAATACTGTGCCTAAAGTGGTCGTGCTGGATACCCGCACTCATCGTTGGCGTAATGAGCAAAACTTTAATGAGCCCTCTGGTCTACTTGATTGGGAGCGTCTCACTGAGCTCGAAGACAGTTTAGTGACTCATGAACAAGTGATCATTGTCTCACCCGCACCGGTGTTTGGCGTTAAATCAATTGAAGCTATTCAGTCATTGTTTAATATTTGCGGACAGCCATTATTAGTTGATGTTGAAAACTGGATGGCCCACGAAGGCTCAGCTAAAAAGTTACTGGATACCTTTCGCCGTGACGATACCCCTAAAGAAACGCTTATTTTATCGGGTGATGTACATTACTCATTCTGTTTTTCCGTACAGAAACGCTTTGGTAAGCACCCCAATAGAATTTGGCAACTTACTGCCAGTGGTATTAAAAATGAGTTTCCGCGTAAATTAATTAACGTGCTGGATAAGTTAGACTCGATTTTATACGCGCCGAAAAGCCCGTTAAACTTTTTTACAAAGCGTTGGCAGATGGAAGTCGATAAACATCAAACCATCGGGGAGGGGCAAAAATACTTGGTGAGTGATTCAGCGATTAGTTTGATTGAATTACAACAAGGAAAGCTGGCGCGTTATCAGTTACTCCATCCCGATAATCGCACCACAGAGTTTGATTTAAGCAATGATTAATTTAATGGTTTGCGCTGTTGTTTTACATAGTCGCTAACGTTACTTACTGTATCTAACCAATAACCGTTAGCAGGATCTTTCAGATAAACAAGCAATTGCTCGAGTACTTTTGCGTCAGTGGTATATTGATCTCTGTTACCAATTTCATGGCCCGCTAAAATCAACCAAGCATTATTTTCCCGTAATTGATCCAGCATAGTAATGATTTCATCAAAACTCATTCCGTCGATCCTAAGTCCTGTTAGCTGTGCAAAATCAGTAAAATTAGGATTATTAGCTGACTCATCTAACCAAGTTCGGCCGCTGTCAAAATGTTTAGCGATTAAAGGCACGTAGCTCTTAGTATCAATGCCCCGGCCAACAAATGTATTGCCGCACGGATAAGCAAAGGCGCGAGGGGTCACTCCTAAATGATCTTTTAGGTATTGCTGCGCTGATAAAATATCATTTTCAAGCCACTTGAGTGTAGTGTGTTCAAGTGATAAGTCTTGTGCTCTTAACCATTCAAAATTCCCTGTACATACGTGGCTGCTGGTATGATTTGCAATTTCATGGCCCGATTTTACCGCGTCTTGCCACTGAATTAGGCGCTGCTTAACGTTAAAAGGGGAAACATAAAAAGTTGCTTTGACTTGGTGCCTGTTCAAAATCGCAGCGCCAACATCGACTTGGCTGTGACGAGCATCATCAAACGTGATACTCACAGCATTTTGCGCTTTATGCGGGTAATTAAAACCAAGGTATTTTTGCGACTCAGGATTGGCAATAACAGAGAATGACAGTACTGAAATAGTCATGATCAATGAAGATATTTTTAACATGGTAGTCCTTACACTTTCTTAGTCTATATATAGAAACAAGTTATGTGTAATAAAGCAATGATTACCTATGTGACTGAGACTGAATAAATTTCAAGACGATAGCTTATTCATAGAAAAAAAACGCCCAGAACGAATCCGCATTGTTCTGGGCTTAGGGGATGGCTCTAATGAGCCTGCGCTAACTTTAAAAACACCTTCTAAGTTCATTAAGGGAGAAGTAGAAAGTAATATTAAGTGTAGTTAACATATGTAAAAAAACCCAATAAATGATGATTTTTTATACTGCTTATAAAACAACTGTTTGTCTTAAAACGAAGCGCAAAGCTTAAATTTTATACATTGATTGTTGCCAACTTATCCACACCTTATTATTATCACCAGCTGATCAGTTGAGTGTTTTGTACTAAATCTCGAGGTAAGGAGTTTTTAATTTTATTTTTTTGCCATTTTCCAAGCCCTATCGGACAGCCACAAAGGGTTAAAACCACTTCGCCAAGTGCGTTGCTAGGTTCGCTTAAACGAATATCTTTACCTTGAAAGTAGTCATTGGCCTGCTCGTTACTTAGCGCAATTACATTAGCCTTACATTGGCCACCAAATACGGTGGCAAATTCGTGGTTAAGACGCACCCCATTTTTGTGGATCATGCCCAGGTGGATACCAAGTCGCGCGTATTTTATTTTGTTTTCAATGGCGGCAAACTGCTCAGGGAATAGCCACAGTTCTTTATCGCGCTGCATTAGTGAGCCGCTGAGTGATGTCAGGTCAAATTGTTTTTTTAGCTCAGTGTAAAATGCTTGGCTGGATTTTTTGTCAAACGGCTGAAAAGGGAATGCACCTTTTTTTACTTTTTGATTTGGATTATCGCAGCTAGCAAGCTTTTTAAACTTAGCAATAAAAAAGCCTTCGCTGTCGAATGTTTGCGGCCAGACATGCAAATAGCCTTCGCTGGTTGTGGCTCGCTCTGCACCTGCAAACAAATGATCTAATGGTTGTATTTCAAGATGTTCTGTAAACTCAGTGAGAAGATATTCGCACACTTGCTGATTTTCGAGCGGGGTTAAAGTACAGGTTGAATAGACTAATGTACCGCCTGGTTTTAATGCATAGAAAGCGCTTTTTATTAAGTTTTTTTGCACTTTGGCAATATCAATGTTTGACTCAATCGACCAATTCTTTAAGGCATCAGCATCTTTTCGAACCGTACCTTCGCCAGAGCATGGGGCATCGAGTAAAATACTGTCAAAGCATTCATACATATAATCGCCAAAAATAGCCCCATCAAAATGCGACAATGCACAATTGCCAACTCCCATACGCTTTAATGTTGCGCTGAGTACTTTTAAACGAGATGACGACAATTCATTGGCAACCAATACCCCGTGATTATTCATTAATGCTGCTAATTGTGAAGTTTTAGAGCCAGGAGCGGATGCCATGTCGAGCACATGAGTTGCATCAGTTAATGCGTCTTTGAGTGCTATTGGTGGCAGCATCGAACTGGCTTCTTGTACATACATAGCGCCACTTAAATGTAGATCCGTGTTACCCAGTGCCAGAGCTTGCTCTTCATGTTCACTGCGCTCTAACCAAAAACCTTCGCTACACCATGGGATTGGGCTTAATGTCCAGCCTCTATCAAGGGCATACTGCTGAAAATCCTCAACCGACATTTTAAGCGTATTGACACGTACAGATTTACGAAGCGGTCTGCGACAGGCATTGAGAAAGTCATCCAATGTTAGGTGTGCAGGTAAATAGGTCTTTACGTCATCTATAAAATGCTGGGGAATATAGGTATTGGCGTCCAAGGTCGTGCTCACAGAGAATTTTAAAGTTGTATTCTAGCATTATTAGTGGCTCAGAGCAGTGCCTTAAATAATCTTTTAAAGTATGCAAACCTGTCGACACTTAGTGCATAAATGTGTGTTTTAAGTATTTTTAAACATTATTTATTATGCTTATGTCGACAATAGCCGTTTTAAAACGCAGTTTTTACTGATTTAGGGTTGACACATTTACAGCTAAAGACCATAGTGTATCCGTAAATTGTCGACAATCTTAGAAAGGTGAACAATGACGCAAGATGCTTTTAGTGAAACACCTATTACTACCGCCTCAGATCAGGTATTTGTGGATATGCGTCGAGAAATTGTCGAAGGCAGTATTGTTCAAGGTAGCAAGATATCCGAGCCAGAACTGGCAAAGCGTTATGGTGTAAGCCGTGCAACGCTTCGTGAAGCGCTTAACCGCCTTGAAAGTTGTTATTTAGTTGAGCGTAAAGCGAATGTGGGTTGTCGTGTTGTGGCACTTACAGCTGAACGTTTAATAGAAGTATATCAAGTTCGCAGTGCGCTTGAAGGTTTAGCGTGTCGTTTAGCTGCCGACAATATGGCACCGGATGAAGTACAAAGTTTAAAGCAATTACTTAATCAGCATCTGAAAACACAACGTGTAAAAGAGGGTGAGTCTTACTATCAAGAAGCCGGCGATCTGGATTTTCATTATCGCATTATTAAAGGCAGTAAAAACGACCACCTTATTCACTTATTGAGTAACGGACTTTATCAGTTAATTCGTATGTATCGTGTGCAAATGGGTATGGTTGGGCCTCGCGTATCAAAAGCGTTTGATGAGCACTTAGCCATTATTAATGCGATTGAAAACCATGATGGGGAATTAGCTGAGTTATTGATGAAGCGCCATATCAGTGCATCGCAAGCCAATATACAAACGAAGTTTAATTTACATGCCGCGCAAAATGAGCGCGCGGAGCAGTAAAAACGTCATATTAAACCATTAAAAAATATAAGTTGTCATAAAGCAACCCCGTTCAAAGTTAGGAGAATGTAATGTCAGCAGGATTAAAATTTAAACAGGCGATTGCCAATAATCATCCATTACAAGTCGTCGGCACAATCAACGCTTACACGGCGATGATGGCTGAAAAAATGGGTCATCAAGCAATTTACCTTTCAGGTGCAGGTGTCGCGAATGCTTCATTTGGTATGCCTGATTTGGGGATGACCAGTCTTGATAATGTTTTGGAAGATATTCGCCGCATCACAGGTGCCAGCGATTTACCATTACTTGTTGATGCCGATACTGGTTGGGGTGGAGCATTTAATATTGCTCGCACAGTCAAAGAGATGACCAAAGCTGGCGCGGCGGGGTTTCATATTGAAGACCAAGTAGCGCAAAAGCGGTGCGGCCATCGCCCGAACAAAGAAATTGTCTCGCAAAGCGAGATGGTTGACCGTATTAAAGCAGCTGTTGATGCTAAAACTGACAGTGACTTTTACATTATGGCGCGTACTGATGCGTTTCAAAAAGAAGGCTTAAATGCCGCGATTGAACGTGCAGCAGCCTGTGTTGAAGCCGGCGCCGATGCGATTTTTGCAGAAGCCGTACACGATCTTGCCGACTATCAAGCCTTTACCAAAGCGATTAATGTGCCTATTTTGGCCAACATTACTGAGTTTGGCCAAACGCCAATTTATACTAAAGAGCAACTAAGTGATGTAGGCGTAGAAATGGTGCTTTACCCACTCAGCGCGTTCAGAGCAATGAATAAAGCGGCACTTAACGTCTATTCAGCAATTTTAAATGAAGGGTCTCAACAGAGCCAAATTGAAAATATGCAAACACGTGCTGAGCTTTATGACTTTTTAGATTATCACTCGTATGAAAATACACTCGATAACCTTTTTTCAGCAAAATCTGATAAATAATAATAAATTCAACAGGAGACACATCATGGTAGATAAAGCATTAGGCGGCGCAGGACTTCGCGGACAAGTAGCAGGCCAAACAGCACTTTGTACAGTAGGGCAAACCGGTTCAGGCTTAACGTATTGTGGTTACGACATTGCAGAGCTTGCTGAAAAAGCGCAGTTTGAAGAAGTATCTTTCCTGCTTTCGCGCGGTGAATTACCGACCTCTGCAGAGCTTAGCGAATACAAAGCTAAACTAAAAAGTTTACGTGGTTTACCACCGGCACTGAAAACTGTACTTGAAAACATTCCAAAAGACGCGCACCCAATGGATGTTATGCGTACAGGTTGCTCTATGCTAGGTAACCTTGAAATGGAGCATGATTTTAGTCAGGCTAATGATGCCATTGACCGTATGGTTGCGGTATTCCCAAGCATTATTTGTTACTGGTATCGTTTTACTCACGACGGTGTGCGTATTGAAACACAAACTGATGATGACTCAGTTGGCGCGCATTTTTTAACGCTACTACATGATAAAGCGCCATCAGAGTTATTTGCTCAAGTGATGAATGTATCGCTGATTTTATATGCAGAGCATGAATTTAATGCCTCAACCTTTACTGGTCGCGTTTGTGCATCGACATTATCTGACATTCACTCTTGTGTAACAGGTGCCATTGGTACGTTACGTGGCCCATTACATGGCGGCGCGAATGAAGCGGCAATGGATATGATTGAAGGCTTTAAAGATGCAGACCATGCAGAGCAAGAAATCATGGGCATGCTGGAGCGTAAAGATAAAATTATGGGCTTTGGTCACGCAATCTATCGCGAATCAGATCCACGTAATGTGATCATTAAAAAGTGGTCTGAAAAACTCGCTGCAGAGCTAGGTGACGAGGTACTTTATCCAGTATCAGTGCGCTGCGAAGAAATTATGTGGCGTGAGAAGAAGTTATTTTGTAACGCAGACTTTTTCCATGCATCGGCGTATCACTTTATGGGCATTCCAACTAAGTTATTCACCCCTATTTTTGTTATGAGCCGTGTAACAGGCTGGACCGCACACGTAAAAGAGCAACGCGCTAATAACCGTATTATTCGTCCAAGTGCAGATTACACTGGGCCAGAAGCGCGTAGTTATACGCCAATCGAATCACGTTAAGACTATTAAAGGTGGGCGAAAATACGCTCACCTTTTATTTTTTGCACATTGCCACTAGCGCATAGTTTTTAAGGCCTCTTTTTTCATACATCCCTTAAACACGCTATACGTGTGCGACCACCGTCACCAAATTAGCGAGTCTTGTAATGACTATCATAAACAATACTAAATACAGAAAACCCTTACCTAACTCTAATGTCGATTATTTTGACACCCAAGCTGCAATTGATGAAATTAAGGCTGGTGCGTACGCAGCCTTACCCTATACATCACGTGTTTTAGCAGAGAATTTAGTACGCCGCTGTGAGCCGCAAATGCTAACCGCAGCACTGTCGCAGCTTATCGAACGCAAACAAGATTTAGATTTCCCTTGGTATCCCGCGCGCGTAGTCTGTCACGATATTTTGGGACAAACAGCGCTGGTTGATTTAGCTGGCTTGCGTGATGCCATTGCAGCCAAAGGCGGCGATCCAGCTAAAGTTAACCCAGTAGTACCAACACAGCTGATTGTTGATCACTCATTAGCCGTTGAATACGCAGGGTTTGATCCTGATGCTTTTGAAAAAAACCGCGCTATTGAAGATAGACGTAACGATGACCGTTTCCACTTTATTAATTGGACTAAAACTGCGTTTAAAAATATTGATGTGATCCCTCCGGGTAACGGCATTATGCATCAAATCAACCTTGAGAAAATGTCGCCGGTGATCCAAAGCCGCGATGGGATTGCTTTTCCTGATACCTTAGTCGGTACTGATAGCCACACACCGCATGTTGATGCGTTAGGTGTCATTGCAGTAGGTGTTGGCGGCCTTGAAGCCGAAAGCGTGATGCTTGGCCGCGCCTCTTATATGCGTTTGCCCGATATTATTGGTGTTGAACTCAGTGGCAAACGTCAACCGGGTATTACAGCAACGGATATCGTGCTTGCGATCACTGAGTTTTTACGTGGCCAGCGTGTCGTATCAAGCTATTTAGAGTTTTATGGTGAAGGCGCAGATGCATTGACATTAGGCGATCGCGCTACTATCTCAAATATGACACCAGAATTTGGTGCCACCGCAGCGATGTTTTATATCGACCAGATGACCATTGATTACTTACGCCTAACAGGACGTGAAGAAGAGCAAATTGCCTTAGTTGAAAATTACGCAAAAACTACCGGTCTGTGGAGCGACAGCCTAAAAACAGCGCAGTACGATCGGGTATTAAAATTTGATCTATCAAGCGTTGGCCGCAATATTGCTGGACCGTCAAATCCGCATCGCCGTGTTTCAACCAGTGATTTGGCAGTGCAGGGGATCTCTGGGGTTGTTGAAAATGAAGATGGTTTAATGCCGGACGGTGCCTGTATTATTGCTGCTATCACTAGTTGTACGAATACCAGTAATCCACGTAACGTCATTGCAGCTGGTCTTATTGCGCGTAATGCAAATGCGAAGGGCTTAACTCGCAAGCCATGGGTTAAAACCTCATTAGCACCGGGTTCAAAAACAGTGCAATCGTATCTTGAAGATGCCAAATTACTGTCAGAATTAGAGCAACTTGGTTTTGGTATTGTTGGCTTTGCGTGCACTACGTGCAACGGTATGAGTGGCGCGCTTGATCCCGTTATTCAACAAGAAGTGATTGATCGCGACCTATACGCCACGGCTGTGCTCTCTGGTAATCGTAATTTTGATGGCCGTATTCACCCATACGCTAAGCAAGCATTTTTAGCGTCTCCGCCATTAGTAGTTGCCTATGCCATTGCAGGAACTATTCGTTTTGATATTGAAAAAGACGTACTCGGACAAGATCAGCAGGGCAATGACGTAACCTTAAAAGATATTTGGCCATCAGATGAAGAGATTGACGCAGTGATTAAACAAAGCGTAAAACCTGAGCAGTATAAGAAGGTTTACGAGCCGATGTTTAATTTAACCGTTGATTACGGTGAAGATAACGACCCACTTTACGATTGGCGCCCACAAAGTACTTATATTCGCCGCCCGCCATATTGGGAAGGCGCACTCGCTGGTGAGCGTACCATGCAAGGCATGCGCGCATTAGCGGTACTTGGCGATAACATCACAACTGATCATTTATCACCGTCAAATGCAATTATGGCCAGTAGTGCAGCAGGTGAGTACTTAACGCATATGGGTGTGCCAGAAGAAGACTTTAATTCTTATGCAACGCACCGCGGCGACCATTTAACTGCACAACGTGCAACTTTTGCTAATCCTAAATTACTTAATGAAATGGTGATTGAAAATGGCGAAGTGAAACAAGGCTCATATGCCCGTATTGAGCCTGAGGGCACAGTTACTCGGATGTGGGAAGCAATCGAAACCTATATGCAGCGCAAACAACCATTAATTATTGTTGCAGGAGCTGACTATGGACAAGGTTCTTCTCGTGATTGGGCAGCCAAAGGCGTGCGTTTAGCAGGCGTTGAAGTTATTGCTGCAGAAGGTTTTGAGCGTATACACCGTACTAACTTAATTGGTATGGGTGTATTACCGCTGGAATTTAAAGCGGGCACCACCCGTAAAACGCTTAAGCTAGATGGTAGTGAAAGTTACGATGTAACTGGTGAATTAACACCAGGTGCGAGCGTTAATTTAACGATTACCCGCACTGATGGTGAAGTATTAAATGTGCCAACAAAGTGCCGTATTGATACTCAAGAAGAACTATCCATTTATGCTGCAGGTGGCGTATTACAACGCTTTGCTCAAGACTTTTTAGAAGCCACGCAAAGTGTATAAGGAAAACAGCTATGACATTTAAACCACAAATTAAAGTACCTGCCACCTACATGCGCGGTGGCACTAGTAAAGGGGTATTCTTTAATCTCAGCGATTTACCAGAGGCTGCACAAGTGGCAGGTTCTGTGCGAGATAATTTATTGCTGCGAGTGATTGGTAGCCCAGATCCATATGGCAAACAAACCGATGGTATGGGGGGGGCTACTTCTAGTACCAGTAAAACCGTTATTTTAAGTAAAAGTGAGCAAGCTGATCACGATGTTGATTACTTATTTGGCCAAGTTGCTATTGATAAAGCGTTTGTTGATTGGAGCGGAAACTGCGGCAATTTAACTTCTGCAGTTGGCGCATTTGCAATTAGTAATGGTCTTGTTGATGCTAGCCGTATTCCAGAAAACGGTGTGGCTATAGTGCGAGTTTGGCAAGCTAATATTAAAAAAAGCATTTTAGTGCATGTGCCAATGACCAATGGTGAAGTACAAGAAACGGGTGACTTTGAACTCGACGGAGTGACATTTCCCGCCGCTGAGGTGAAATTAGAGTTCATTGATCCAGCGGATGGCGATGGTGCGCTATTTCCAACAGGCAATGTGGTTGATGAACTAGCAGTCCCTGAGTTTGGTGTACTTAGAGCCACTATGATCAACGCGGGTATCCCTACTATTTTTGTTAATGCAGCAGATATCGGCTATACCGGCACTGAACTTCAAGATGATATAAATAATGACGAACAAGCATTAGCTAAGCTTGAGTCTATTAGAGCGCATGGAGCAGTAAAAATGGGCTTGATCGCTCATATTAGTGAGGCGGCAGCGCGTCAACATACACCAAAAGTGGCATTTATTAATAAACCAATGAAATATCTAGCTTCAAGCGGTAAAGAAATTCACAGTGATAATATCAACCTACTGGTACGTGCCATGTCGATGGGGAAACTTCATCATGCCATGATGGGGACTGCCGCTGTTGCAATCGGCACCGCAGCTGCGATAGCAGGATCGCTCGTTAATCTTGCAGCTGGTGGCGGTCAGTTGAGCGAAGTTAATTTTGGCCATCCGTCAGGTACATTAACTGTAGGCGCGCAAGCGATACTTCAAAACGGTAAGTGGCAGGTAACCAAGGCCAGTATGAGTCGCAGTGCTCGTGTGCTAATGGAAGGCGTTGTCCGAGTACCTGAGGCGAATTAATTAATGTAAGAAAACGAAAAGTGACTGCTAAGTTACTTTTCCTCTCTTATTTATGTGAATGAATGTAAATGGATTTGCATTATTTTATATCTTTCGGTTAACATTTCATCTCTTATCTGTTCCCCAATCAATTAAAAAACAAATGAAAAATAATTAAGAACTTGTTTTTAAATGTTTTTATTTTTTATTTTCTTACTGGATATATAAATTCTTTGAGCCTGTCAGTTGATTATTTACAGGTGTAATTAAAATTACATTTTTCCATAAATTGTCATATATTGGTGGTAAGTTGATAACATGTAATAACAAAGTAGCTTATTGCGTTAACTTGATACGGTTTGATACATAATTTTAACTTAAATGACTGTTGATATTAATATAGGCTACGATTTCAGTAATGCTATTTGCTAACAAGCACTCTAGGAGATTTTCATGGCGAAAAGAATAATTAAATTTACCCCAATTGCAGCCTCGGTTGCATTGACTCTCGGCCTAACTGGTTGTGGTTCAGATAATGATAATAACTATAACAAGCCTGACCCAGTTACAGTATATAAAGGCGAAGTCAGCACTAATTTTAATACCCAAGTATCTGGGAAAGCGGTAAAAGGTTCGTTAAAAAATGCTGTAGTGACAGTATCTACAGTCGATGACTCGGGTGAACCTGTTCCCGTTGCGTATCGTTTAGAGGCTGCGTCTGATGCAAGCTATACTGCAGAATCGACGACTTCTCAAGCTGATGCTGATGCCAAAGCACAGGCAATGGTTGCGGCAGCTAATCCAACTGAGACAATGACATCAATCACGGGTGCCTATAATATTTACCTTGAAGACGGCTTTACGGGAGCACTTTATATTACGGTGAGTACGTCGAAAGAAGATGATGACAGTATGGTTAAATGTGATTCATTTACTGGTTGTGGCAGCTATGATGAAGCCCCAGCAGCATCTGAAGACGCTGGGATGATAAATAATGGTGATACTGCGATTGATTTTGGCGAATGGTACAAAGACGATCTTGAACTACAGGTTGTTAAGTTTATTAAAGCGCCAGTAGCGCCTGCAAGTGCTCGTGGTATTAATTTTGCGGAAGGTGATGGGAGTGGTGCACAGCAGTACTTTGCTAATGTGACTCTTTATACAAGTATTGCAGCAAAAATATTGTTAGATGGCGCTAAAGATGGTTCAACAGTCTCCGATGAAGCAGTTGCAGCGGCAAGTTTAAAAACATTAATTCAAATATTAGGCCCTGATACCGCAATTAAAGCAGCTTCTTTACTTGGTGATATTTCTCTTGGTGGTGCGGTTGACTTCAGTGATATTGGCGAAGGTGATTCACTGGATGCAGGTACTTTGGCATTAGTTCAAACTGCCGTTTCATTGCAGTCTGTTGCTGGGGCGGGTGCCAATGGCTCATTAAAAGACCTGATTGCAAGTTTGTCTGCCGCGGTTAAAGAAGGCAAAGTAAGCAACAGTGACAATGAAATTGTCCAAAAGATTGCAGCTGAACTACAAAAAGCCGTTGAGAATACTAGCCTTATTTTTGCCGCAGTAGTAACAGGTGAAGGCATTGATGAAGCATTTACTAAAGTTGCTGAAAACTTAGGTATTACCGATCCTGATGAGATTGCAAAACTCAAAGATAAAGCCACTAAAGCTGTTGAAGATGTGCAAGCAAAAGCAAAAGAAAAAGGCTTAGATAAAGATTTAAATGAAACCGCAAAAGAAGTAAAAAAAGCATTAGAGAAGATTGGCTGTGAAGATAACTGTGATGCTGGTGATGACTTTGTAGCTAAAGTAGCTGCAGAATTAGAATCACAAATAACAACTATCACTAGCGCATTAGCAACTGCTACAACTTCCGTTTCTAAGGGCGTGACTGAACTCAATACAGTTAAAGAATTGGGGGATGCAGGTTTAGATACAACGGATAAAGTACTCGCTTATAGTTCAGCAGTATTCACTTTATCGGGTAATAAAGTAGCGTATAGCCAGTTGCAAGTAGAGCTTTCTGCTGCGCTTAATTCAGCCACTTCAATTGCCAGCACTGCCGCAGGTTTAGGGGATGAATATCAGCAACTAACAGATAAATCAGATGTGTTAGTCAATGCCATAACAGCACAACTTTCTGCCGTTGTTACGTTAATTAAAGGTATTGCAGAAGAAGAAGCACGTTCTAATGAGGCTGTAGCAGCATTTGAATTAGCACTAGATGTTGCCAAAAATAATGCTAGTGTTGCCAATGCCTCACTAGGTTCAGCTGATTCAGCTGCAATGGTTGCTCAAGCCGATTTATCGACGGCTATGATGGCTGTTGATGCAGCAATGCTTGATACAAAAGAAAATGCTGTAGCTGCTCTTGCATCAGCACAATCTGCAATTATCCAGGCTATGGCTCTTAGTACTAAAGCAAATGAACTTGCCAGTGCTGCTGGCCAAGCTGAAACTGCTGCTGCATCGTTAGCGGCGATTGCTTCCGAAGAAATTGATAAAACAATGGCCGCTGAATTATCAGCAGCTGCAAAATTAAGTACTGCGTTTGCAACTGAACTTGCAGATAAAGCCGCTACTGCTCTTACAACAGCTACAACTCTTGAAACAAATGCTAAATCCACAATTGCTAAGTTTGAGCTGTTAGTTAAGGTAAAAGCAGGAACAGAACAAGCGCGTAGTGCTACGCTTATAACTAAAACTGGTGGCCAAGCTTTATTTGATATTTCAGAAGTAATCTACGACGTATTGACTGAAGCATGGGATTATGGGGATGAAGGAGTTGATGTGGTTTCAACTCGCTATCCAGCTTGGACTTACAGTTTTGATAAAGATGATTTAGAGCTGGATCTTATGAATACAGTAACAGGCGAAAAGGTTACTGTGAATGGCTCCATCAACAACAAAGCGCTTATTTTTGCTTTTGGTGGTATGATAAAAAGCGAAGATGGTGCGGTTATTAAAATCGAAACACTAGCTAACATGAGTGATGCTTTAGAAGATTGTGTTGATGCTTACTATGGCGTAATCTCAACAGAGCAATCTGACTCATGTTTAGCAATTGACTTTGAGGAAGAAGTTAACTCAGATACGGCTATTGATGGAACTGTATTGGCTGTAAATGGTTGGAGCAGAGTCGAAATAATTGATGGTGATTCTGGTTTTGTGGGTACACTTTCATTAGCAGGAACCGACTCTTCTAGTATAGCTGCAATTACGGCTTCAGGATTAACTTCAGGCCTTAACTTTACCGCAACTATTTCTATTGATGGTAACTATCAAGAAGACCTTTACGGATTAGAAATTCAATTACATAATGGGTTTGGTTACGAGTTGTTCATTGGCGCTCGAGATGGTGAAGATTTCTCTGGGTCTGTTAATGCCAATTTCAATAATATGATTACGGAATTCGGACAGGTTACAGAAATAACAAATGGTATATCTGTTAAATATTATGATGGCGAAGTCATCGATTACACAGATATTACTTTCTTAGATTCGTCTAAGTAAAAGTAACTTTAAGAGGGAGAGTACTCTCCCTCTTAGCTAAAATAATAACAAGTGAAATAAGTATGAAAAAAAAAATTCTCACGTTAGGATTTTCCGCTTTTTTAATTACCCCTATTAGTTACGCTGCAGAGCAGTTTCAAGTCTTTACCACATTCGATTCAGAAGTGTACACAGAGACCCAACCAGTTAAAGCATTTATAGATGATTTTGATGCTCCATTAACATCCGGTGATAGCGCCTTTACTTATAATGTTTTTGAGTTTGGTGTTGGCTATGGAAATTTTAAAGTCGGTTATCAAAGCCGCTTTGATTATGTTTTAAGCTTTGATGCGGATACCGCGCGTTATTTGCATACTGAAAAAAATGACCTGCCTTTTGAAGATAGAAATTATGTTTATTACCTAGACGGTAAGCAATCAACCACCAATGGGTTGTTTGTTTCATATGATTTCAAATTTTTAGACTCTGACGCATTAACAATAACGCCTAAATTAACGGTTTTTGCTAGTACGCATTTTCAAGATCTGAAAGTCGAAGGCACAGTCTATAGTGATGAGATCCAAGGCGCATTAACAGTCGACTCTTATTTTTCGAAAGATATTTTATTTAAGCGATTTACTCCAGATGAGAACCCATCCGGCTTAGGGTACAGCGTTGATTTAGCGGTTAATTGGAAAATAAACCATGATTTAAGCGTTGGGCTACTTGCACAAGACTTACTGTATGAAACTGAGTATGAAAAAAGCGGTTTTGCAAATGGTTATACAACAGAGGTCCCGTTTACTGAAAACGATGATGGGGATATTGTCACTGAGCCAACAGTACGCTTAGCAACGTCTGAGTATGGCAACGAAGTCACGCATAAATTTGATATGCCGGTGCGTATCAAAGTTTATGCAGATTATCGCATTAACGATTTGTTTTCTACTGAGCTGATGGTTAAACAATTTGATCAAGATACGTTTTCTCAATTAAAAGCACGCATGCACTTTTGGGATCATTGGGCAGTAATTGGTGGTTATGAAATAAAAAGTGAAGCATTTTTGCTTGGTATCGAGAACGATTATTTTGGTTTCAATATACAGACTGATAATCTCGATATTGATAAAGCGTATTATGCCAATGTAAATTGGTACCTGAAGTTAGCGTTTTAAGGACTTGTGATGTTTAAAAAACTTATATCAGTTAGTTTACTTATGTCATTAGTTGGTTGTGGTGGCTCATCAGATAATGGCACAGCAGACACTTTACCGGCCATGCTGGAAACGTCTTCTACGGTAAGCTTTTATATTGCTCCTTGGCAATCCACTGCGGGTACATTAACGATCATAAATGATAACACGGGCTCTATAGAAAATATTGACGTTGCAGATATTAACGATGTTACTTTATCAGCCACAACTTTAAATTTTCATCATGTTGAATTTACCTCAAATGCAACGACGTTAACATGTCCAAGTTTTGCAGGTTGTGGTCGCACAGTGAGAAATAATCCGAATGATGGGAATGCCAATCGTCGTATTGATTATCAAGAAGTGATGGATATGACATTAAGTTATCGTGCTGATTTTTTTGCAGCTCCGGGCGAAAATAAGGTCTATTTATCACCGATCAGCTCAGTGATTAGCGACAATAACTTAGACATAAGCATAACCACGCAGAGCTTGAGTGCGACACCTTTTTATCACCTTACTCACAGCCAACTAAATGACAACCTTGAAGCTGAGGTACTTACTAATGCACTGACTTTTGGTGTGATCTTAAAAAGAGCTGCGGATATCGAGGCGAGCTTAAATACAGCCAATAATACGGTGGTAGAACAACAGGCCCAGTTAGCAAGTTTGCCACTTTATCGTACTTTTGCAGATCGCTATGTGTCAGAGAATTTACTTAATGAAGATGGTAATCAATTATTGCAATCCGTCGTTGGAGAGGTCAAACAACAGCTCATTATGATTGGGAGTGCTAGCAATATTTCGCCACAAGAACGAGATGAAGAGCAATTACACTCTCGTGAGTTACTCGAAGATGTGCGTAATATAATAGGTGTGGCACGCTTACAAGAGCAAACGTACAGTGATGAGCTCAAACAAAAGCTGACTGAATTTGAAACAATATTAGGCGAAGACTCGCAACAAGCTATTATCGTTTTAGGGAATGTGCTTTATGACGTGCTCTATAATTTTTCGCCATTAAATAATACCGACGCAGGAGTTTATAATTTACAGGGACTGACAATAAACTACCAACAATCCCCTTATTCTTGGGCTATTAGTGGCCAGTATGATGATCATGACGTACAACTAGATTTGAATATTCCACAATGGCAAGTAAGTGGACTGTTGGGTAATAAAGTCTCCGGTATTATGAGTGCTAAAGTGATAGGCCAAGATACTCAACTAAACGCCGATGTGAGTGATTTAGTGCTGTCGTTTGATGGTACTGACGATCCATTTTCAAATGATCAAAGTGAAACAACCGGGCAGCTGAATATAGAGACAAAGGTATCATTAGAAAACGCCAATAGCGGTGTGTTAACAGGTGACATAAAGCTAAACGCCGATCGCTTCGTTACTCCTTTTGAAGAGCTTGTGACAGTGGTATCTGGTTTTGACTTTAAAGGTCAGCTTGTTAGTGAAAATCAAACGACACAGTTTAACTTACAAGCAATCGAAGCAACGCCATTTATAAATGAAGCTACACAGAATCTTGCATTTGCTGTGCAATTGATAACGCCATTAAATGGCGCACCGGATTTTCAGTTTGCTTATGTTGGTCGTTTGAATCGTTTAGCTGATATTACCAATGCAGAGATTGCCTTACGGCTAAAGAATAGAGCACTTGAAATTAACTTACGTACAGTAGGCAATAATATTAATGCTGTGATCCACGGTGCTCAAGGTCGCTGGTTAGATGTTAAGCAAAAAGGTCGCAACTACAGTGGTGGATTATATTTTGGCGATACACAAATCGCAGATGTAACAGCGGTAAGAGGGGTGCCTGGTATATTATTTCCTGATGGGACATTTGAGTCGTTGTTTTAGTAGTATAAAGGCGCTTATTTGCTAATATTTAAGCGCTTTACTATTATCGGCTACACTGTTGCTTATTTTTTTCGATATAGGCTAAAAGTGTTCTTTGCTCTTTCATTTTACTTATCTCGTTATTGAGATCGGCTAAAATTTCCTGCCACTGTGGATTTGCTTTACTTACCATGTAATACAATGGTTTGTAAGCGAGAGCAGGGGATAATGGAACCAGAGCGTTTTTCATTTGTTGCTTTTCTTTTGCTGAAGCGACAGATTTTTCAATACTGGCAATTAACACATCATAATCGGCTACAATCAGGTTGACTCTCAGGCTCATTAGTAAATGAATTAGCTGATACTCATTATTGGCAATAATGGTATTAATTTTTTTTGAATCAATCAGCTCATCGAGTTCAGGGGTGTTTTTATATGATCGGACCACACCAATAATTTGATCTTTTATTGACTCTAAACTGCCGTTATAGTTTGAGTTATTACCTCTGAGTGCGATCAGTGACAAATTACCACCAGGAACTGCTGAGGATAAAGCCAGTAAATCATTGCGTGTTTTACTCGGCCTATTATCTGACATAATGGCATCATCAATAAAATACTCGGGAAATAAAATATCCGCTTTTCCTAACTCGGCTGCTCTAACCGCTCTCGCCCATGGAAAAAATTCAATATGCACACCATAGCCTTTTTGCAGCAACAGTTTAACGGTTAATTGAAACAGCCAGCCATTGTTGCACAATGATTCATCGATATAAGGAGCCCAATTTAACGTGACTAGTTTTAAAAGCCTTTTGCCACCAATGTTATAGGCATAACCATATTCATATCGTACTGCTGGCGCAATGATTGTTTGCTTACCCACTTGGTAACTAACAGGGGTCATAGTTGCCTGTGTGAACCCGCAAAATAACAATAAAAAGACTAAGTACTTTTTCATTTATTTGATAAGTTTTCGTAATTATTACTAAAGCTTAGTCGCATATATGCATTTAACAACTTAAAAAGACGATAACTAAAATGCATTGGCAATGTTTATCGTTGCAGCCGTTTGAAAAGGAACGGGTAAATGATGGCATGTTTTTTATGTGTTTTTATTGGCAAGGTAAGGAGTAACAGCAGCTATCAGCGCCTACACAAAAGTTACTTGGCTTGCTTAAAAATACGTTAGATGCAAGAATAAAGACGATAATTTATTCATTCTACATAAGGAACAATGTTTTGCGTTTAACGCCGCCCTAAGTTATTCCTCCCCTAAATCACCGCTGCGTGATACCTATATACCAAACATTGGTAGGCATTTATGTGCCGTTTTAATAAATAAAAAAACATTAATGAAAATGCGGTTGTCATCGTTTAGTAAAGCATTGTCGGTGTTTTATTGACTGCTGTATGCGCGTTAATGTTAACTACATGACAAGGTTTTTTATGTTAGAAAAAATAAAACGAGATTGGCTTTTTAACATCCGAGGGGACTTATTAGCAGGTACTGTGGTGGCGCTTGCGCTAATACCAGAAGCGATTGCTTTTTCTATTATAGCGGGCGTGGATCCTAAAGTCGGTTTGTATGCTTCATTTTGTATTGCCGTGGTTATTTCGATAGTGGGTGGACGACCAGGGATGATTTCTGCTGCTACTGGCGCTATGGCTTTACTGATGGTTACCTTAGTTAAAGAGCATGGTTTAGAATACCTTTTGGCGGCGACATTACTCACCGGTGTGATACAAATTATTGCAGGCTATTTAAAACTGGGGAGTTTAATGCGCTTTGTGTCTCGCTCCGTGGTTACAGGCTTTGTAAATGCGTTGGCAATTCTTATCTTTATGGCACAGCTGCCGGAGCTGACGAATGTAACATGGCATGTCTATGCGATGACGGCTGCGGGTCTTGGGATCATTTATTTATTCCCTTACTTACCGGTGATAGGCAGAACAATTCCATCACCACTAGTGTGTATCGTGGTTTTAACTTTGGTTGCAATGTTGGTAGGACTTGAGATTCGAACTGTTGGCGATATGGGCCAGTTACCAGATACCTTACCAATATTTTTATGGCCTGATGTGCCTTTCAACCTCGACACACTGCTAATAATTCTTCCTTATTCATTTGGCCTTGCTGTCGTTGGTTTATTGGAGTCGATGATGACAGCGACAATTGTTGACGACTTAACCGATACCGCTAGTGATAAAAATCGTGAATGTAAAGGTCAAGGGATCGCGAACATAGGTTCAGGTTTAATGGGAGGAATGGCCGGCTGTGCGATGATTGGCCAGTCGATCATTAATGTAAAATCAGGGGGCCGTGGCCGCTTATCAAGTTTTACCGCGGGTACTTTTCTGCTGCTTATGGTGGTGTTTTTAGATGAATGGCTAAAGCAAATCCCAATGGCGGCATTGGTTGCCGTGATGATAATGGTGTCGATTGGCACCTTTTCTTGGAGTTCACTGCGAGATTTAAAGAAAAACCCATTATCAAGTAGCATCGTAATGGTTGCCACGGTCGTTGTTGTTGTCGCAACGCATAACTTGGCCATGGGAGTATTGGTCGGTGTGCTATTGGCGACACTATTCTTCGCCAATAAAATTGGTCGTTTTATGGTTGTAAAGCCAGCGCAATCATCGGCTAATGAACGAGTATATCAGGTTGTTGGACAGGTGTTTTTTGCATCCTCAGAGCAGTTTATTGAGTCGTTTGACTTTAAAGAGGTCGTTGCTAAAGTAGTGATTGACTTAACCCATTCGCATTTTTGGGATATTACGGCAGTGTCGTCGCTTGATAAAGTTGTGATTAAATTTAGACGCGAAGGTGCAGAGGTCGAGATTATTGGTATGAGCGACGCGACAGCAACGATTGTTGACAAATTTGGCGTTCACAATGACCCTGAAGAAGTTGAAAAACTCATGGCAGGCCATTAAGGAGAGCACAATGAATAAAATTATTACTTGTATAGATGGCTCAATTTACACAGATGATGTGTGTAAGGCGGGGATTTGGGCGGCCAAGAAACTTAATAAATCGATGCTATTTTTGCATGCCATAGAAAAACAAAACGCTGCGATGATTGACGACTTAAGTGGCATAATTGGTTTTGGTGCAACTACATCATTATTATCAGAGATGGCGACACTGGATGAGCAACGCAGTAAATTAGCATTGCAAATAGGCAAAGAAATGTTAGAGCACGCGAGTGTATTTGCTAGCCAACAAGGGTGTAAGTCAATTGAAAGTAAGCAGCGCCATAGCGGTATTGTTGAGGCAATTTGCGACCTTGAAGATGCAGCGCGACTGATTGTTATTGGCCGAAGCGGTAAAACTCACGAACAGAATTTTAAAGCTATTGGGTCGCATATTGAGCAGGTTATTCGCCATGTTCATACACCTATTTTAATTGCCAATCGTCACTTTAGTGAGCCGAACAACTTTATGCTTGCTTATGATGGACGAGAAACAGCAGATAAAATGGTTAAACAGATTATTGCTGGTGGCTTGTTGCATCATTTAACGTGTCATTTAGTGACTGTAGAAAATGGCAAACATGATTTGTTGGAAAAATTTAAACGCACCGAAGCGCTGCTTGTTGAAAGTGGTTTTGAAGTCAAATCAAGCATTTTAGAAGGTAATATTTTTAGTTCTTTAATGGCATATAAAGCTAAAAATGAAATAGAAATGCTGGTGATGGGGGCCTTTTCGCATTCAAAAATAGCACATGCTTTTTTGGGCAGTAATACCCTAAAAATGATAGAAAACACCCAACTGCCGCTGGTGATTTTGCGTTAATTTTAGGTGAGTCAAAACGCAGTTTAATTATGCTTACACTGCGGTTTGGCTTTACTGATTAAACGATTGCTTTGTCCCAATATGGCGGCGTACCATAGTATCCGTTAATAAAATCAATAAAACACCTGATTTTATGTGGTAGTAATTTTCGGTGGGCATAAACAACATATAAACCAACAGTTCCCGTTGCAAATTGAGGTAAAACTTCGATCAACTTGCCACTATTAATGGCTTCACTGGCGATAAATGTAGGCTGTAATGCTATCCCTGCACCGGCGATAGCACAATCAACTAATACATCCCCATTATTACTTTGAAACTCGCTACTACGTTGCGTGTTTTTTACCCGTAACCACTGATATATTTCGTCTTTAGTATCCATTTCTGTATAGCTATAATGCAAGTATCGGTGGTTTTTTAGATCTTCAGGTTTTTCAGGAGTACCATGTTTTTCAAGGTAGTCAGGTGAGGCACATAAAATTAATCTAATGGGCGCGACCTGCTTGGCAATCAAAGACGAACTTTTGAGTCGACCAATACGCAGTGCTACATCATAACCTTCATCAACAATGTCAACTTTGCGGTCGTTCAGTTGCAAATCAACATTAACAAAAGGGTAATGTGATTGGAACTCAGTCACTAATTTACCCATGTGTTTTAACGCGAACGACACCGGAGCACTTATTCTCAGAGTTCCGGTTGGGTGCTGCTGTAAGCCCCCTAATTGTGAATCCATTTCATCAATGCTTAACAATATCTGTTGCGCATGCTGAAAATAATGAGTGCCAGCTTCAGTGAGGCTCACTTTACGGGTAGTGCGATTAAGTAACCGTACAGCAAGGCGTTCTTCTAGTTTAGAAACGTACTTACTAACCAATTGTGGTGAAAGTTGTAAGGTTGTTGCTGCATTGCTAAAACTACCTTCGATCACCACAGATACAAAGGCCCGCATTGCATCAATTCTATCCATAATTTTTCTCATATTTAAATTGATTAACAACATTTTGTTGTTAATCATTCTTTATTTGTCATCTTACTCCGCCATGACATTGATAGTAAAGTGTACTTATCCCAACAGGGTCTAATTAAAACGTAAATAAATACTTTGCTAAAGAGGAACAAATAATGAAACTAATAAACACGATACTAAAATCAGATGCAGGACTTGCCGCTTTACTACTTCGCGCGCCAATTGGTTTGATTTTAGCTGCACATGGATCACAAAAATTGTTTGCTTGGTTTGGTGGTTATGGTCTGGAAGGAACAGGTCAATGGATGGCGAGTATCGGTATTACTCCAGGTTATTTAATGGCATTACTCGCAGGCAGTGCTGAATTTTTTGGCGGGTTAGCATTATTACTTGGGTTATTGACGCGTCCTGCTGCACTTATTTCAGCATTTATCATGCTAGTGGCTATTTTTTCAGTACATATAGACAATGGCTTGTTTATGGCAAATAACGGCTACGAATATGCACTGACACTGTTTGTAGTACTGATTGCGCTAACATTAAAAGGTGGTGGTCGTTTTAGTATTGATAACTTTATAGCGAATAAATTAACGTCTAGGCAGTTACAGTCCAAGCATGTTTAATCACTATTATGAAATGACGTGGATTACGGATAAATCCGCGTCTTAGCTTTGCGTTAGTTTAACTATCAAGGTTTACTTGCTCATGTTAAGTGAGCTTGTTTGGAGTAACTATGAATAATGTAGACATTGCATTTATCTCTCATGGTGGCGGCCCAATGCCACTGTTAAATGAACCAAACCATACACAATTGGTTGCTTATTTAAAATCACTTGCAAGCACGCTAAAAAAACCAAGTGCCATTTTATTAATTAGCGCTCATTGGGAAGAGTCAGTAGCGACTATTACTGCCAATGCAGCACCTGCACAGCACTTAGCAATCGGTAGCGCACTTGAAATTCAGAGATTTTTGCAAGTGCAACTGGGTGTTTTTCGGAGATAAGGGGTTTTAATTCGCGTAACTATTTGATGATTAATAGAGTTCAACTTCAAGTTTTCTTAAGATCCAACCTATGAATATTAGATAGGAAGTATTTTTCACAGCTGAATTAGCTCACTATCAATAAGTATTTGAGCATCCGCAATTTTCAACAATGTCAAAATAAAGTCGCAAAGCCAAAAATAAAAGATTAGTTAATTAACTCCAAGCAACAAAGCTGCAATAGACCTCGCTTTGACCCCAATAACGTAAATGCGGACTCTCATTTGATAAATAACAATTTATATAAACATGTCTAATATAATAATTGACTATTGAGCCTGTGCTATATTAAAGTTATTATTATCATGTCAGCGGAAGTTAAAAGGAATTATAATGGCATCATTGATTATGGGTGGAAATACTAATCTTTCCCAATCAATTATAAATATAAAGCACTCTTTACCTACTAGCACAGATGTTTCTGTTTTTTGCTTAAACGGTGAAGGGAAAGTAACTTCAGACGAAGATATGATTTTTTATGGTAACCCTAAAAGCGTCTGTGGAACAATTCATATACAACCTTCTGTGATAACTGTAAATTTAGATCGTGTTCCTCCGAACATAGAAAAATTATCAGTTGTAGCAACACTTGATAAAAAGAACTTTTCTGAAATTCCCAACTTCACACTCGGATGTGAAGATTTTACATGTGAAATAAATACAGCTAGCAGGACTGAGTCAGCCTTAATTCTATTAGAAATTTACAATAGAAATAATAGCTGGAAGGTAAGACTAGTAGCTCAAGGGTTTAACGGCGGTTTAAAACCTCTAGCCGAGCATTATGGCGTTGATATAGAGGATGAACCCGTAGTTGAATCTTTATCATCTAAGATAGCACCTGTAACTACACCGGCACCAAAAGTTAATTTGAGTAAAATTAATTTAACTAAAAGTTCTCCTAAAGTTGATTTAGCCAAAAAGGCTGGCTCATTAGGTCTTATAAAAGTTAATTTAAACTGGGAAAAGGGCAAAAGCGGTTTTTTCAGTTCAGGAATCGATCTCGATCTTGGTGCATATATAGAGCTAAAAAACGGTGACAAGAGCATAATTCAAGCTTTAGGAAATCGTTTTGAATTTAGTCCTTACATTAAGTTATTAGCTGATGACAGAACAGGTGAAAGCTCAAACGGTGAGTGGATACATATAGATGGAAATAGTATTAATAACGTAAAGCGTATTATTATTTTTTCATTCATTTATTCAGGCAGTCCAAATTGGGACAAAGCAAATGCTGTAGTAACGTTACATGTGCCAGACATGCCCCCGATTGAAACCCAACTAAATGAAACGTCAAGTAATACAGGTTTTTGTGCTATCGCAGAGCTAACAGTTGAAAATAATATAGTTGCAGTAGGAAGGCTTAATCGTTTTTTCAAAGGTCATGCTGATTGCGATAAAGCATATGGATGGGGCTTTAAATGGAGTGCAGGAAGTAAATAGCGAACTATAAATTGAGAAGATCTAAGGTCTACAGGTTGATAGAGCTTGCTGTATTACACTCTTAACAGTGAAAGATTTAAAAACATATCAGATTCTGAATTCTTTATTATGAATTTTCTCTTTGCATTTCGCGCTATAAAGGCAATAAACATTAGACTAAAAAGTCTTATTACCTTGCTCTTGTTTAGATAGTTCATTATGGTATTATTTTTTTAAGTAGATACATTAAATCTGTATCGTAAGTGTTTTATTTTTATTCGTTTACATAAATTATAAAGGAGTTTTAAAATGGCAGTATCTTTACAAAAAGGTGGTAATGTTTCTCTAGAGAAAGTTGCTCCAGGGATGACAAATTGTCTATTAGGTCTAGGTTGGGATTCTCGTGCTACAGACGGCGCTGATTTTGACTTAGATGCATCAGTATTTATGCTTAATGCAGAAGGCAAGGTAAAAGCAGATAACGGTTTTATCTTTTTCAATAACCTAGTTTCTGAGTGTAAATCAGTAGAGCATACTGGTGATAACTTAACAGGTGAAGGCGAGGGTGACGATGAATCAGTCAAAGTTAGTCTTAAAGATATCCCTGCAGATATTACCAAAATTGTAGTTGCTGTAACTATTCATGATGCTGAGTCAAGAAAACAAAACTTTGGTCAAGTATCAAACGCATTTATCCGTATTGTTAACTCTTCATCAAATGAAGAAGTTGCACGTTATGACCTGTCTGAAGATTACTCAATTGAAACAGCATTGATCTTTGGTGAGTTATACCGCCATAATAGCGAGTGGAAATTTAAAGCGATTGGTCAAGGTTTTGAAGGTGGTCTTGCACCTTTAGCTCGCCAATACGGCGTATCGGTTTAATACCACACCACATTAGTTAACTAATAAATCAGTTGAAATTAATTATAGTTTCAGCTGATTTTTTTTAATATAAAGGATTTAAAATGGCAATTTCATTACAAAAAGGTCAGAAAATCAGCCTTGAAAAATCTAATGGTTCTACTTTAACAAACATCTGTGTAGGCGTTAACTGGGGAGCTATAGAGAAAAAAGGCTTCTTTGGTAAGAAAATGGTTGCAGTAGATTTAGACGCAAGTTGTGCAGTTTTTGATGCTAATAAAAAATTATTAGACATTGTATACTTTGGAAAACTAGCTTCAACGGGTATTCAGCATTCGGGTGACGACTTAACCGGTGATACTGATGGTGATGATGGACTAGATAACGAAGTTATTAACGTTAACTTGAGCCAATTACCAGCTGCTGCAGAACAAATTGTATTTGTACTTAACTCGTTCAGTGGCGATGATTTTAAAACAATTCCTTTTGCATCAATTCGTTTATACGAAGGTACACCTGGTCGCGTAGATTCAATTCACGCAGTATACGATATTGCGAACGACCCTAAATTTGCGGGTTCTGTTTCTATGATTTTAGGTAAGTTGTATAAGCATAATGGCAACTGGAAATTTTCTGCAATTGGTGAAACAACAAGCGATAAAAAACTTGAGCAAACGATAAAAACAGCTGAAAGTAGTTACCTGTAAAGTATTTATAGATATTAAAGGAGTCATTAATGGCTATTTCCTTACAAAAGGGCGCAAATGTTTCTCTTGAAAAAATTGCACCTGGTATCAGTAAATGTTTAGTCGGACTTGGTTGGGATTCTCGTTCATCAGATGGTGCCGATTTTGATCTAGACGCATCAGCGTTTATGTTGAATGAAAATGGAAAAATCATATCTGATCAACACTTCATTTTTTATGGTGCATTAACTTCTCCTTGCTTATCAATTGAGCATACTGGAGATAATTTAACTGGAGAAGGTGACGGAGATGATGAGTCTATAAAAATTGATTTAGCGGCTGTTCCTAATAACGTTCATAAAATTATTATTGGTGTAACCATTCATGATGCAAACGCCCGTTCTCAAAACTTTGGGCAAGTGTCTAATGCGTTTATACGCGTTGTTAATGAAAAGTCAGATGAAGAAATAATTCGTTATGACTTATCAGAAGATTACTCAACTGAAACAGCGATCATTTTTGGTGAGCTGTACAGATATAATAATGAATGGAAGTTTAGAGCGGTTGGTCAAGGGTATGCAGGTGGTCTGCATGCTATGGCTGTTAATTATGGCGTTAATATTGCCTAGTCGGAGAAATACGTGTTAGATACAATATTACCATTTATATATATTATTTTGTCGTGTTACTTACTGAAGTTTGCGTGCGATACATTTGAGCAGGCAGCAGGGTATTTAGGTCGTAACTTCCCACCTGGGGTTAAAGGGGCGACTGTGAATGCTATTGGTTCTAGCATGCCTGAAATGTGTGTTGTTATTGCTTGTTTATTTTGGTTTAACGACCCATCTCTAGTTATGGTTGCTTTAGGTGTTACAGCTGGTTCTGCTATCTTTAATGGTTGTGTTATACCTGCTTTGTCTATAATTATGGCGAGAGATGGAAATGGTAAATCTGTAGAGCATATTGAACTTAATAAACGCGTTTTATTACGTGATGTTTTTTGGGTTTTAACCGCAGAAATTACACTAATTGTTTGCCTTGGTTTTAATAGTTTTACAGTTTGGATGGCTGTTATATTAAATGTAATTTATTTTCTATATGCAGTTCATTTATATTTTGATGCTAAAAATCACATAAGTGGCGATGATGATGAAGAATATGAGTATGAAGAAATAGAAGATAAAGGTGTTATTGCTAATATTTTAACATTTAACTTTAATGCTTTATTCTTCTCAAACCGTACCTTTACGGCAACAAGTGCTTTAATTGTTATATCATTCGCTATTGCTGTTATTTCGGGGGCTTCTCATATATTAGTTGAAGGTGTTTTAGGCAGCGCAACAGTATTAGGTGTTCCTCAGTTTTTTGCTGGTTTAGTTTTTGGTGCTGCGGCATCATCTGTACCAGACTTAATTTTATCAGTTAAAGATGCTCAAAAAGGTGAATATGAAGATGCAGTTGCTAACCCATTAGCATCTAACACTTTTGATACAACCATTGCATTTGCATTACCATTATTAGCTTGGTTTATAATTAATGGTGTAGATTCTTTACCACTTGTACAAGATGAAAACTTAACAATATTACGTTGGTCTATTGTTGGGGTTACAGTTGCAGTGGCTGCGAGTTTATTATTTAATTATAAGAAAGTGACAAAAACCATAGCGTATTTTTTACTTGCTATGTTTACTTTTTGGGCAGCGAGTATGTACTTCGTTATTCAATAGGTATTAATTTTTTATAAAACGATATAAGCTTGATGTTAATAAAATTATGGGCTTAAATATTAAGCCCATTTATAATTATGGTGCATGAAATTCATTGCTTTTTACTCGCTTTTTCTTTAAGAACTAAAATGTTTAAATAATCATATTTTATCGCGTTTTTCTATTACTATTATTAACCGAATTATTTATTCAACAGATAAAAAATTAGTATTGTTTGTTAAATGCTGGGGTATAAAAATAGACAAAAATATTAGCTGAAAAATACAATTAACTTATCAATACATTAAAAATTTTCAGTTAAACAGGGGGTTAGCAACTGGATTTTTTATAAGCATACTTAAAATATAACTGGAAAATATGAAACATATCTACGACATTAAGGCTGGTATACTCTCGTTAAAAACGGATGAAAAAAGAGCAACATTAGATCGTATTTTGACATTTGCTTGTCGAGAGAATCCTAAGCGTCATTTTATTTTAGTAAACAAATTAATAGGACGTTATACCCCAACTTCGCCAAAGTTAATGAGGCAAACCTATAACCAATTAGCTGAAAAAATCGGAGAGGGATCACAAACCTATGTCGTAAGTTTTGCAGAGGCTGCAACAGGTTTAGGTGCAGGTGTGGCAGATAGTTTAGCTCACACGCAAAATGATGATGTTTACTTTCAACACACCACGAGGCATAAGCTTGATGAAAAGTTATGGTTTACTGTAGATGAAGAACATAGTCACGCAGTTAATCATATGTTTTATCAACCAAGTGAAAACTTGCTAAGCTTTATAGTAAAATCTAAACGACTTGTTATTGTTGATGATGAAATTACAACAGGTCGCACTATTAAGGTATTGCTTTTAAAAATACTTCCGTACTTACCCGATTTAGAAGAAATAGTGGTCACGGCAATTGTCGACCTGATGGGTGAACAAAACTATTTATATGAACTTAATTTAGATATTCCAATTCGTTATGTTTCCTTACTTAAAGCTAATATTAGTTTAGATAAAGATCCTGGTTTTAATCCTCAACTCCCTAAAAAAGTAAACTCAAAGATCTCTAGTGCGCTTTGTGCAAATGATACAGGGCGGTGTGGATTATTAATGCCTTACAAAGAAAAAATAAAGGGCATTGATACATCTCAAAGCACCGTTGTTATTGCCGATGGAGAACATCAGTACATTCCATTTTTATTGGCAGAAAGGCTTGAAAATAAAGGCGTGGAAGTCGTTTTTCAGTCTATTAATCGTTCGCCAATATTACTATGCGATGCGATAGTTAATAAATATAAAATTATAACAGTCGAAAATGATACCGAACATTATCTATATAATTTTTTTCCTGAAAACAAATCAATATTTGTCGTTAGTGAAAAAAATTATGAAGGGTTACTTTTTACTGAACAGGTTAAATACCACGAATGGAAATGCTAGCACAACGTACCTCCAGGCTATTTGTATTTACTGATTTAGACGACTCATTGTTTAAAAACCTAAAAAATACAAAAAGAGATTTATCTTTTGTAGCAACAACGAACAACCAGGGTGAAGCTCAGGGGTATTCTTCGTTGCAGCAACAAAAACTACTTGGTGTTTTTGAAGCCGCAGGTGGCGTATTTATACCAGTTACAGGCAGAAGAACAGATTCGTTTTTAAATTGTAGTTTACCTGTTATTAAAAACACACCGTATGCTGTGGTCTCGCATGGCGCTGTTATATTAGATAAATATCACAGATTGCTAGATGGATGGCATACATTTATTAACGCAGAGTTTAATTTAGCATTTTGGGAAAGTGAGTTAGTAAAAACGTTTAACCATTTACATAATCATTTTACTGCAATAGGTAACACTGTAAAGGTAAGGCTGATTACTGACCAAGGTATTACTGCTTATATTTGTGTTAAAGTTTCACGAAATGATTACAGCGAAAATAAAGCGAAAGATGTTGATTCGTATTTAAAAAGCATACTTGAAGATGACATGTTATTGCACAGTAATAGTCGTAATTTTGCAATACTACCACCTTATGCAAGAAAGGACGTTGCCGTTAGGTATATTAAAAATAAATTGAAGATAGGAGAGCATGATACGGTGTTTAGTATTGGCGACAGTAATAGTGATTTACCTTTTATGAAAGAGTCTGATTTTTTAATTGTTCCCAACGGTTCGCAAATTTTAGATAGGGAACTAAATCAATGAAAACACCACTAATTGGTAGTTATCCAGAGCATGATTGCATATTCTTATTAAAAAAAATAAAACCAGAATTTCATTCTATCGAAGATAAAGAAAGATTAATTCAAACGGGTCAATTGCATTACTCTCAAATGGTTAGCCAAGAAAGTAAGCCAACACCTGAATATGAAAAGTTATTTCATGATTTAACAGCAAAATATAAGCATAAATTAGCTGAAGAAATTCTTAATCTATCTTGCCTCATTTCCAATAATATTAAGCAAGATGTGTGTATTGTTTCTTTAGTTAGAGCGGGCACACCTATTGGCGTGCTTGTTAATAAAGGTATAAACAACTACTCACAATATAATTCAACGCATTACTCAATTAGTATTGTTCGCGATAAAGGTATTGATGTTAATGCATTGGATTATCTTATTTTTGATTTGAAAATACCTCCTCAAAGCATCGTATTTATTGATGGTTGGACTGCCAAAGGTGTTATTACTAAAGAGCTTAAAAAAGCGATTGAAGATTATAATGCCAGCCGTAAAGTTAACATAAGCAATACGTTATATGTTGTATCTGATATAGGTGGAACTGCCGATTACTCAGTTACTTACCAAGACTATGCAATACCCAGTGCGTTAATGAACTCAACAGTAAGTGGTTTAATTAGTCGCTCAGTTATTAATGAACAGATTAAAAAAGATGATTTTCATGGGTGTATTTCGTATGAGCATTTAGCTCAATATGATCATTCAAATTGGTTTATTTTTGAAATTTCCAATTGCTTTAAAACTGTATATTATAAATTAGCAGCAGTGCCAGATCAGCAGCAAAGAGAAGCACGCCATCAGCTAACTCAAAATTATATTCGTTTATTAATGAGCAAATTTAGTGTGACTGATATAAACAGAATTAAACCCGGAATTGCTGAAGCAACACGAGTGATGTTACGACGGGTGCCAGATCTTTTAATTGTAAATGACGCTAACAACCCAAATATCGCACATTTAATTACTATTGCCAACGAAAAAAGTATTGAGGTATGTGTACTACCTGAAATGCCATTTGGTGCTTGTGCACTTATAAAAGATGTAGATTAGTTATGAAAAAAATTGCAGTATTTGATTTTGACGAAACACTAGTGAAAGAAAACTCTTTGAGTTTTTTATTCAAGTATTTTTTAGGTAAAAGACCTCTTTTTACTTATCTTTTACCCATATTTACCAAACAAAAAGTATCCAGAAGAACAATAAAAAACTCAATTAAGCAGCATTTTTATATGCTTTCTTTAAACAAAAAAAGTAACGAACTAGTATTTCAAGCAGGCTTAGATACCGCTGAAAAATTAACACCTATTAAACCTGTTGTAGACAGAATGATGCATTTACACGCTCAAGGGGTAGAAATTTGGATTATTACCGCTTCGCCCCAATACTTTATTGAAGGTATAGTTAATAAACTACAATGGCCCGTTGAAAGAGTAATTGGTACATTATTGAAAGAAGATGCTAATGTACTAAATGGATTAATTGGTACAGAGTGCCAAATTGAAGAAAAAGTAGCGCGATTTAATACGTTAATTGCGGGTGAAAAATTAACGTGCTCAGTTGAAGAGGCATACGGTAATTTACCTGTAGATATCCCCATGTTAGAGCTCGCTGAAAAAAAGTTTTATGTTAAAAAAGGGCAATTAAGTCCGTTTATAAACAATTAATGGAGAATAGTATGAGTTTTTGGAATAACGTTAAAGAAAAAATAAGCGATGCAAACGATAGTTTACAAAAGAACATTGGACAATTTAAAAACAAGAAATTTGCAGATGCTTCAATGGCTATATGTGCATTAGTTGCAGCCGCTGATGGTGATATAGATGCGGATGAGCGGAAAAAAACGACTGGTTTTATTATGTCTAATGAGTCTTTAAAAGTTTTTTCTGCATCGGATCTAAAAGATAAATTCGATTTTTATTGTAATAAATTAGAAGCGGATTATGATTTTGGTAAAATAGAAGCCATTCAAGCGTTAAGTGCTTTAAAAGGTAAGCAAGACCAAGCGAGAGCTTGTATTCAATTAGGTATTATTATTGGTGGAGCTGATGGAGATTTTGACGCAGATGAAAAGCAAGCAATTAAGGATGCTTGTAATGCTGTTGGTATTTTACCATCTGAGTTTGATTTATAAATCAGTTATAAAAGCTAATGTGTAGACGAGACTCTAAGCAAAAATGTTCATAAATTAATAATGACAATTATTATCTTGTGTTGTTAGTTTATATTGGCTGTTTCCTCTGAGATTAGTTTTTATCATTACCTATTTAGGAGCTCATAATGAGACGTTTACCAGTATACCTATTATTAGATACATCTGGATCTATGTATGGAGAACCGATTGAATCTGTAAAAAATGGATTAGAAACTTTACTCTCTTCTTTACGCCAAGACCCTTACGCATTGGAAACTGCATTTTTATCGATAATTGAGTTTAACAGTAAAGCGGTTCAGTCAGTGCCACTTACAGACTTGATGTCGTTTCAAGCACCTGAACTCACTCCATCAGGTACTACATCACTAGGGTCTGCACTTACTCTATTAGCGAACAAAGTTAATGAAGAAGTCAAAACAACGACCTTAGAAGAAAAAGGCGATTGGAGGCCATTAGTTTTTGTATTTAGTGATGGTGGTGCAACGGATGACTTTCAAAAAGGCATTGATGATTTAAAAGCAACTAAAATGGGTATTATAGTTGCGTGTGCTGCTGGTCATCATGCAAAAATAGATGAACTCACGAAAATTACTGAGAATGTTGTGCATCTTGAAAATACAGACTCGAATGCAATATCAGCTTTTTTTGAATGGGTATCTGCAAGTATTTCAACAAACTCTCAAAAAGTCGAAAACGGTGAGTCTGAAGCATCACAACTATCAGACCTACCACCTCCACCACCTGAAATTAACTTAGTTGATTTAACCAAAAAGTAGGAGCTCGTCATGAGTCGACGATTACCAGTATATCTCTTAATTGATAGCTCAGGCTCTATGCAAGGAGAGCCTATTCATGCAGTTAATGTCGGTATTAGTTCAATGCTCACTGCACTCAGACAAGACCCATATGCACTTGAATCAGTATATTTATCTTTAATAACTTTTGATCGTGAAATCAAAGAAATTTTACCATTAACTCCACTTGAAAGTGCGCAGTTTTCAGAAATTGAATTACCTAAATCTGGTGCTACTCATATGGGAGAAGCGCTAGAGTTTGTAGTTGATAAAGTAGCAAAAAATGTCATTAAATCTTCTGATGAGACTAAAGGAGACTTTAGGCCCATGCTATTTATTATGACAGATGGTTCACCTTCAGACTTGATGGTATTTAAAGAAAGCCTGCCTAAAGTTAAGGCTAGTAACTTTGCTGAAATAATTGCCTGTGCAGCGGGTCCAAAAGCAAAACCTGAGTTTTTAAAACAATTAACAAAGAATGTTGTTGTATTAGACAATATGGAAAGTTCTGCATTCGCGCAATTTTTTAAATGGGTTAGTGATTCTATTGCAGCAGGCTCTATGAGCTCGGGTGTTGATGGACCATTAGAAAACTCATTACCACCTCCACCGCCTGAGTTTCAAATCGTATTATAAGGAAATAATATGCGTAGATTACCCATTTTTTTTGTTATAGATATTTCAGAGTCAATGACAGGAGAGCCAATTGAGTTGATGGAGAAAGGAATCGAGAGTATTGTTTCTTCTTTGCGTCAAGATCCTAATTCATTAGAAACTGTGTTCATTAGTATCATTGCATTTGCAGGAAAATCTAAAGTAATTGCCCCCTTAGTTGATTTAATTTCTTTTTATCCACCTAAAATTCCTGTTGGTGGTGGAACTTCTTTGGGTAGCGCATTAAATGTATTGATGGATGAAATAGATACCAATGTAAAAAAAACCACGTATGAAACCCGTGGTGATTGGGAACCTATTGTTTTTCTTATTACTGATGGGAAACCAACAGATAACCCTAGTAAGGCAATTACGCGTTGGCAAGATAAGTACGCTAAAAATGCTAGCCTTATTGCCATTACACTGGGTCTAAATGCAGATATTGATATATTAAATCAAGTTGCAAATTCCGTATTAGCGCTAGAAAATACAGGTAAAAATCAATTTTTTAAATTTATTGAGTGGGTAAGTGCATCCGTTAAAGCACAAAGTCAAATGATAGAGTTAAACAATAAAAATTCTCCAGTATCTTTAGATAAAGTTGATAACGCTGGCTTAAAAGTGATTAGGGATACCTCTGAACAGAATATTTCTGATACAAGTTGTGTAACGTTAACCGGGCGTTGTTCAACTAATCGGCGTCCTTATCTAATTAAATACATTAAACCAAGACTCGTTGAAGGTATGGAGCGCTTTATTCCAAACCATAAGTATTATCATCTCGAAGGCGCTTATAAATTAGAAGAAAGTTACTTTGAATGGTCCTCTGATAACTATGTTGCACAGAGCGTCGATACTTCTTCTCTTGATGGTATTCCGCCTTGCCCGCAATGCGGAAATCAGTCAGCTTTTGCAATGTGCGGTTGTGGTAAACTATTGTGTATTGGTGACGAGGATCTTGTTATGTGTCCATGGTGCGAAAAAAGTATTAAGTTCAGTCAAGGAAGCAGTGATTTTTCTATTACGCGAGGCCAGGGCTAATGAGCAAAGTAAAGCTTGAACAAGCATTATTTGAGATTCTACTCCAAGCTTCACTTACAAATACCAGACAGTCATTTGTTCAAAAGCGAGCTAACCAATATTTAGATCAAACCGTTGTACAGCATCATATCAATGCATTACTTAATGAACTTACTCCATTAGTAAAGAATGACAAGAGTGTGGTGCGTCTAACAACCTTTGAGGGTGGAAAATTGCATAAAAAAAAGAACAATTTAAGTGTAAATAAACAAATACCGCCTTTGGTCATTAATGTCCGATTACCTAATCTTAAAATAAATACGTTGTTTTCAGAATCAATATCTTTTGAGAGTGAAGCCAATACAAAGATCAGCTTTTTTCAAACTAAAAGTGTTGATGAATTTGAGGGAGTAGAATTTGATCCAGATAAATTAATGCTATCTGGCACAACTACTCAAGTTGGCGATCATCAGTTTGATTTATACGGTTCAACCCCACTTGCTAATGGGCAAGTTCAGAGTGTTGTTGTAAGAATAAAAGTAACTTTTGTGCCAGATCCGAAATCACTTTGGAAAAATATACCCTCAGATGAAACGGCTCGTTTTCATAAACCAGATACCCACCACGCATATTGTGAAAATAGTAGCATGTTATTAATGGGGTGCAGTGTAAGAGGGCGCTCGCATGCTCACAAAGGTATTCATCGTGATGACGATTTTAAACTCTATTGTGATAAGTCATCCGAATGGATTATAAGCTGTGTTGCTGATGGTGCAGGTTCGTGCAAATATTCTCGCCAAGGCGCATTTGTAGCTGTTAGTAATGCAACCGATTCACTTAAAGAGTCTTTAAATGGGCATTATGGCAGCGCACTTGAAAAGACATATAATGATTTTTCTAATGATAGTAACGAAGAAAACCAAAAATCATTACTCGAAGTTTACCAACATACTATTGTAAAGGCTGTTTTTAGTGCCGCTAAAGCAATAAATAATTGTGTTGATGCAAGTAAAGGCGACAGCGTAAAAGACTTCTCTACAACATTAATACTTGCCGCACATAAAAAAGTGCAAGGTGGTTACCTTGTTATTTCTTTTTGGATTGGTGACGGTGGTATTGCAATATATGATAAAAATAAAACAGTAGTGTTAATGGGCGAGCCAGACAGTGGTGAATTTGCTGGACAAACTCGATTTTTAGATAACAGAATATTTGAAGATGGTAGTGTTTACAGGCGCGTTAGAGTAGAAAAAGTTGAATCAATGAGTGCTCTTATTCTTGCTACAGATGGGATCACCGATGCATGGTTTGAAACAGAAAAACAACTAGATTCATTACCTCATTGGGATCGATTATGGAATGAGTTAGAGCCGCATATTACAAACAAGAACCGCGAAGATGGCTTAAAAGGTTTAACCCAGTGGATGGATTTTTGGTCAAAGGGTAACCATGACGATCGTACAATTTCTGTTTGCCTAGTTAAGGAGTGATTTATGACAGTTGTTAAAATAAACGCACTTGATGGCTCTACAGTAGAATTTGTTGATGAGATTATTGGTTCAGGTGCAATGAAAGATGTGTACTTTAGCCCTTGTAAATCTTATGTGGTCGCTTTTTATAGAGACGAGCTAGATCATGCAAGTATAGAACGACTAGAGATGATCACGGGTCGGTATCGTGAAAGTGTTTTTCAACATGAAACAGGTGATTACTGGAAAAACTTTTTTTGTTGGCCTGAAAAAATTGTTGAACACGACGGTCGCACAGGCATCGTTGTGCCATCGTATCAGCCTCATTTCTTTTTTGATTACGGCTCAGTCAATAATGATTTTTTAAATATCAAAGGCAAAGAAAAACAAGGTAAGTGGTTTGCATCTGCAAATAATCAAAATCGTTTTCTTGATAAACGTGAAAAAGGAGATTGGTCTAAATACTTAAAAATATCCCTTACTATTGCCAGAGCCGTACGTAGATTACATGCAGCAGGACTTGCCCACTCAGATTTAAGTTATAAAAATGTGCTTGTGTCGCCCGTCGAAGGGCTTGCAACTATCATTGATATTGATGGCCTTGTTGTGCCAGGAAAGTACCCGCCAGACGTAGTAGGCACACCTGACTTTATTGCACCTGAGGTTGTAGCCACTGCGCACTTATCTAAAACAGATCCTGCTAGGTGTTTACCAAATATATCCACTGATAGGCATGCATTAGCGGTACTAATCTATAACTACTTATTATTACGCCACCCCTTGCGAGGCGATAAAGTAAGAGATTTAGACCCACAAAAAGATGAAATGTTATCAATGGGCGAAAAAGCTCTATTTGTGGAACACCCTACAAACGCTGATAACAGAATAAAAGTAGAAAGAGTAAAAGCAACAGAGCTACCTTGGAAAGACACAAATAAACTGCCTTATACCATCACAGGTCCTTACATAAGTAAGTTATTCGAAAGAGCGTTTATTGAAGGGCTTCATTCGCCTCAGGGCAGACCAACAGCTGATGAGTGGGAAAGCGCGCTAATTAAATCGATTGATTTGATTCAGCCATGCGTTAATGATACGTGCTCACAAGGCTGGTATATTTTTGACAACACACTATCTCCAACGTGTCCTTTTTGCAGCACTAAATATCGAGGGTTGCTTCCGGTTATTAATTTCTATTCAGAAAGAGAAAAAGGTCGTTTTGTTTCTGACAATCATAGATTAATGGTGTATACGAATCAGTCATTGTACCGCTGGCACACAAATCGCTTTATTACACCGAATGAAAGATTACAAGAAAGTGATAAAAAACGACAAGGGTATTTTGTTTTTCATAATAATGCTTGGTATTTAGTGAATGAAAATATGCCTAACTTAATTAATGCGACAACAAAGGAGGCTTATACAATTGGCAGCCAAATTGAAGTTACAGACGGAATTAATTTATTAATTGGAAATGGGAGGGGCGACCGATTATTGAATATTCAAATGGTCGATAGTAAATAAAAAAGTATAAGACATACATGTTAACAACAAAACAATCATAGCAAATAAATAGCAGTTTTTGGTTTATTAAAATAGGCATCACTAGGTGACGTTTGCTCAACTTAAATTAGTTACACTAATAAATTTTTCTATAGGACGGAATATGATAAATAAAAAGGGTTTATTCGCAGCAGGAGCCGGTATTGGTGGTGGTGCTAGTGCCATTTTGGCAAACATTTTAGGTCTTCTTGATTCACCTTTTAGCAGTTGGGTTTTCACAGGTGCTATAGACGCAGCTCTCATAGGTGCTTTTCTTGTCTATGTACAAAATTATTACCAAAGTAACTCATGGAATAATACAAATAAAATACTTAATGGTGCAGCTAAAGGGCTTGGGATTGGGGCCGCAGGTGGTTTGTTAGCATTTTTGTCGATGAGCATTTTTTCTGATGGTATAGGACGACTAGTTGGTTGGAGTATCAGTGGTGCGGCAGCAGGGTATGTTGCTTCGTTAAGAATTCCTAACTTAAAAGTTCAGGTTGCATTAATTGCTGGTGCAGTTGGTGGAGCAATTGGCCTAGTTGTAATGAACCTTGGTTTAAGTTATACGATGGGTGTTGTTGTAACTGGTGCTGTAATAGGGCTTATGGTCGCAACATCAGAAGAGGTATTTCGCAAAGCATCAATTAATGTCACATTAAAACCAATTCAAACTGGAATCTCTTTAGTAAAGCCTCATAGTTTTAATTTAACACTTGGAGCAGATCCTATCTCCGTTGGGTTTACAGATGACATGGATATTAACTTAACAAGTCAAGGCATAGCAGTATTAAAACAGATTGGTAGTATTTCTCTTGAGGGTGAAAAAATATTTTTTAACTCTGAAACAGATGATAAAAAAGTCGAAATCACTAAAGGAAATAGTTTTACTATTGAAAACTGTGAGATAAGCCTAAAAGCTATAGCCTAAGTTTAGAGTGAGAACTAACCGGTTTATTCGATAGGATTACGGTTGGCGGTTCTTTTGCTTAAGCTTGATACGATTAATACCAATCTGCATAAAGATTAAGTCAATTTTATCCAGTCTCTAGAGCATATGCTTTTAACCGTATCAGGAACAGAAATGAATTTATTCCACGCTTGCGAAACCTGTTCGACTATTTCTT